>CAZULH010000007.1:0-18732 GCA_964621105.1 uncultured bacterium | reverse complement strand
CATTGAACCTGCCTGCATTGACAGAAAATGATATCGAAGATTTGAAGTTCGGCTGCCAGCAGGGGATAGATATTGTGGCCGCTTCCTTCATCCGTTCGCCGGAACATGTTTTAGCGATCAAGCAGATATTAGCAAAAGAAGGAAGAGCTGATATTCCTGTTATTGCAAAAATAGAAAATGGCGAAGGTATTGAGAATTTTGAACATATTGTCGATGTTGCCGATGGGATCATGGTTGCCCGCGGTGATCTGGGGGTAGAGGTTGACCTTGCCCTTATTCCGCGGCTGCAGAAAAAAATGATTCGATTATGCCATGAAAAATATAAGCCTGTTGTTATAGCAACGCAGATGCTAGAGACGATGATATTAAATCCCCGTCCGACAAGAGCGGAAGTTTCCGATGTGGCCAATGCTATTTATGATAGTTCGACAGCTGTAATGTTATCGGGAGAAACGGCAAAGGGGAAATATCCGATAGAGACCGTTAAATTAATGCGCAACGTCATTCAGAAAACGGAAGAGGACTTTGATTATCGAGAGTTTCTTTCCAGGCAAAGTAACGGCAAGGCCAAAGACATATCGACCTCTGTTGCGATAGGCGCGGTCAAAACAGCCTATAACACAGATGCTAAAGCAATTTTTATTTATACCAGTTCCGGTTTTACTGCGCGTCTTGTTGCCAGATGGCGTCCTGATAAACCGATCATTGTTTTAACCAATAATGAAAGAACCTATCATCAGCTTTCCTTTTTATGGGGAGTGATCCCATTGCATGTTTCAAAATGTAAGGATGCGGATGAGGCGTTTGTTATTATGAGCCGATTTGCCACTAAGGAAAAAATTGTGGAGTTCGGCGATCTTATTGTAATGACGGCAGGAGTGCCTTTTGGAAGAACGGGCTCGACCAATTTACTGATTGTGGAAAGTATCGGCAATGTTTTGGTAAGAGGAAAAGGGGGCTGCGGCCAATTAACGGAAGGAAGAGTTTCTATCGTACTGTCGCCGGAGGGGATCGATAAGGAAGTGATAAAAAACCGCATATTGATCATTTCCAGGTTTGATGACAATCATCTACCTCTGATGCAGGAGGCGAAAGGGATTATTATGCATAATGATCCGACCGATACAAAATCAGAAAAACGGGCATTGGAATTTGCAAATAAAAATGAAATTCCTCTTATTTATCAGGCGCAGAATGCCAGCACTCTTTTAAAAGAGGGAGAGCTTGTCGTTTTAGATCCTGTTCATTTTTATATCTATCATAATGATAAGTCTAAGAATTAAAGTTCTGTAATTGAAAGAGAGTGCCTATTCCTATAATGGCGGCGGTGTCTGTTCTTAAGATATTGCTATGAAGCGAAACGCCTTTTGCTTTTTTTTCTAAAAAGGAGACTTCTTCTTTACAAAAACCTTTTTCCGGCCCGATAAACAGCATGCAGCAGGAAGAAGGCTTCTCTTTAATTAGAGAAGAGGCCTGCGGGCGGATATCTCCAAAATATGCGGTCATATTCGGTTCTAAACAGTCTTCCATGGAAGGCTTGTCAACAACAGGCGGCATATCCAGGCGTCCGCATTGTTTGATGGCAGAGACGATCTTTTTTTTCATGCGCTGCAGGCGGGGATTAGAAGGAGAAAATTTTTCTGATAGCATGGAGGGGAAAAGATAAAAAGAGCTCGCTCCTAATTCCGTAGCTTTTTCTAAAATGGTATCTAGCCGGCTTGGCAGACAGTGGGCTAGAGCTAAAATGAGCGTTTCTTTGCGGGCCGGCGTTGTGGATACGGAAATAATTTCAATATCGGCCTCATGTTTATGTAAAGATAGAATTTTGCCATTGGCAAGCTGGTTTTTACCGTTGATAATTTCGATGGTGTCGTTAGGTTTTTTTCTCATGACATGATGAAGATGATGAAACTCTTCTTCCTGCAGGTGAACAGTTTGGTTTTCTTCGAAAGTTTCTTCTATAAAAAAACGGTCATTGGGCATGAACATCCTCATTAAAATCTGCAATGGTGCTGTTAGGCCTGCACAGGGCTGCTTTAAAAACTAAAGACAAATTCTTTTTTTCTTTTTCCGATAAAAGATTTTCTGTTCGCCGATATAGTCCGTCTAGTGTCAATACACTAAAGGCGCTTAATTTTAGATAATGTTTATTCACTTTTTTATTTGATGTAAAATTAAAAACAATTTTAAAGCGATAGTCCTTTTTCAGAAGTTCTTTTTCCGATTGATAATAAATAGTCTCATCGGTGTCAAAGAAAGGGAGATGACGGAATTTATCGGGAACGAAAAGGATAATAAAGTCCTTATTGTAGATGCGTTTTAAATTAATCATGTGAGGGTAGATCGAATAAAATTCATGTTCCTGCTGCGGCAGCATGATGCAGACACAGTCTTTGCGAAATTCTTTAAAAAGCGTTTGTGGGGTCTGCTGTTTCCATCGATTATGCTGCCACAGCCATTGACCCGGATGTTTCTTGATGCTGTCCTGCAGGATGGAAAGGGCTTTGTTCATCATTTTAGGGACCTCATGTTCGATCGGATTGGCAGAATCCGGCCAGATAGGGTCGGAATAGAGGATCTTGTACTTTCCTTTTTCCCTTTTGGTCATAGCGACAATGATGGGGGAGTTTGTTTTATAGGCAAGGAGGGCGGGAGCAGGCGATGTCCATGCTTTTCTTCCCAGAAAAGGAAAACAGTAGCCGCTATTAGGCATTCCCTGATCGCCGACAATTCCTAAGAAAATGCCTTTTTTTAAACAGCGAAGGCCTTCTTTCATCGCATTTTTGGGAATGATCATTTTCCCTCCGTTTTTTTCACGGATGGAGACGACCCACTGGTAGAGCTTATGGTTTTTAATCGGTTTGCCGATCGCTGTTCCCCTCATTCGCTTTGTGCCGTCTAAAAACAATACTTCCCAGTTAGACTGGTGGCCGCAGAAGAAAATAATGCCCTTGTTCTGCTTGTAGATTTCTTCGGCGATCTCGGGATTTTCGCATTGGATGATCCGATCAAAACTTTTTTCATGATAAAATTTGGGATATTCGAGCATGTTGATGGCCAGGTTCTCAAAAGAGAGCTTTGCAATAGAGACAAGTTCTTTATTCGATAGGCGCAGATCTTTTGCTAAAGCGAGATTGCTCAAAGCCCGTTTGCGGTAATTGGAAAGAAAATAATAAGAAAAGCGACCGATTATTTTTCCGCATAGATGGATCCATTTATATGGGAGCAGGGCAAAAGGATAGGTAATACAGCGCAGAAAAAAATAGGAAAGAGTTTGTTTATTCATAGGCAACTGAGGATATAAGTGTATGCATTTGATTAGAAAAATCAAAGCCTTTTATTGCCGAGCGTATCTTTAAAGCAGAAGAGGGTGTTTTTTTCTTTTCGATCAGGGACAGTAATTCTTTAGAAAAGCTGTTTTGATCAAAGATATCAACAATTCGACCGATGGAGTCTGTTAAGATTTCCTTGCCTCCGTTGTATGCTGAAGATAAAACATACAGCCCCATGCTTAGAGCTTCTAAAGTGATATTGGCAAAAGGGTCATATAAAGAAGGGATGATCAGGCAGTCGGCTAATTGATAATAAGGATACACATCGCCTTGCGGCCCTAGAAACCGAATTTTTTTTTCCAGCCCCATTTTTTTTGCAAATTTTTGGTAGTAGGCGATATTTTTATCTTTGCCTATAACCACAAGATAAAAAGAAGCGTTAGCTATTTGTGCTAAGGCCCGAAGAAGGAAGGGAAGGCCTTTTCTTTTATAGCCGTTCCCAATGAATAAAAGGACAGAAGAGCCGGATTTTAATGCTAATTGTTCTTTGATTTCTTTTTGTTTTTCAAAAGTCTGGTTGAAAAGAGGCTGATTTTCTATCCATTCAACGCCGTTATGGATGACGCTAATTTTTTTCTCCGGGATAGAGTAATGGGAGAGGATCTCTTCTTTTACCATGCGGGAGTTAACGATCAGTTTTTTCAAATGAGGGTTTTCAAACGCTTTTTTTTCTAATTGCAGAAGAGCGGAATGCATGGGATTAAAAGGCAGCAAGAGCTTTTCGAAAAAAGAAGCTGCTTGTTTTCGTCTTTGCAGATAGCTTTTATGACAGCCGTCGCCGGCGCGAAGGTGTGTCTGCATGGTAGTTCTGTCCATGCCGATCACGGCATGATAGGAATTTTTCTTTTGCCATTTTTGGGAGAGCAGATCAAACGCCCGAACTTTTCCGGTACGGGAAAGGTTTTTAGACAGGGGGCGGTAAATGCATCGATAGGGCATATCTTTAAGTTTGGAAGAAGAGAAAAAATGTACATCAAATCCTTTATCGGCAAGCTCTTTTGCTAGTCGGAGCGCATTTTTTTCCAATCCGCCAAATAGGCTGAAAGTACGTTTAGTAATAAGAATAGATTTTTTAGACATAGTTACTTTATCTTGTCGTCACTTGTGGCGTGATAGTAATACTATGCTCTTTGAGTTCAATTTTTAAAAAGAGTTTTTCGTCATTGGGCGTATAGAGACGAAAACGGTTCATGTAATTACGGAAGCGGTTACGCAGATATTCTTCCTGATGATGGGGCTGCAGTCCCTTAAAGTCCTGCTCGGTAGCTTGGGCAAGTGTTTTGGCAACGTAGTTATTTTCCAGTTCATGAGGATAAACGAACTGGGTGTTCCACAGCAGATTTTTTTTGTCTGTTTCGGGTGCTGCTACAACAACAATTTCAATCATGTTCTTGACGGCATCTAAAAAAACGCGGCTGACGCCTTTGGCCATTAACGGCTGTGTGATCATATAGATGTTGTTCTTGCTTTGAATATAATCATTGGCCATCAGCGGATAAGTAGAAGGATTGATCATTTTACTGTATTTAAGAGGGTAGTAGACGACGATGGGGATAGGGGCCTGGATAGGAAGAAGGTCGGAAAGAGAGAAATCAATACGTAAAAGTTTGGCTTGAGGATCATCGATTTCGATGGGGGAGGAGGAAATTTCGGGGATATTGATTTTTTTCCAGGAGTCCGGAACAAAAAAGCTGATCTCATCTTTTTGTTTGGCCGAATGAAGCGCGCTCAATTCCGTTTTACTGATGTCATTTAAATTTAGGGATAATTTTAATCCTCGTGATTGTAAATCTTTAACAATATTTTCCGGGCCGCTGACAGTGATATATAAATGATAGGGCCAAATATCGAGATACTGATAGCCGGCGGGAGCTTCTCCTATGGGCTTGGAGACTAAAATAGGGATCTTTTCCGTTACAAAATTACACAATGCCACAATGTAGGCGGGGTGGGAAATTTTGGTGATGCTTTTGGCAACATCGATATTTTTATTAAGAGAGATAAGGTTGTTTTTGTTGACGGATATCGCCCATTCATTGCCCTTATTTTCGGCATCGACGATGATTTCTAAATCATTGCCCGATAATTCTTTTAGGGTAGAGGAATGACCGGTCAAGGTAAGGGAAACCTTTTTTTTAAGAGTACCGTTAGGCAGAAGTCCTTCTACGGTCTTACCTGTGGGAATATTGATTACCTTGACGGGAATTTCTGCATAGGTCTGTACCGAAGTAAGCGAATGATTAACGACAATCCAGATGATCATGGCTAAAATTAAAGAAACAAGCTTACGCTGCCAGTTGTCGAAAAAGATTTTTTTTATCCAGCTTCTCATTGTTTAATCCACTCGCGAATATTGAATTTTTTCTGAAAAGGAATTTTGTTGGGAGGATTATAAATACTGCGGATAATTCCTTTAAAACGATCGAGTTTGACGCCTCTTGTCATAATGCCGTCGCGTGCGATGGATACTTTTCCTGTTTCTTCGGACACAACAATAACAAGAGCATCGGTCTGATGGCTCAGCCCCAGTCCTGCCCGATGGCGGGTACCCATGGATTTTGTCAGCTGGGTGCTGTCTTCGGCCAGGGGTAGAATAACTGCAGCCGCTAAAATTGTCTGGTTACGGATAATCACAGCGCCGTCATGCAAGGGCGTTGTGGTAGCGAAGATTGTTTCGATCAGCTCAGAAGAAAAGTTAGCGTTCAGCCATACGGCCTTTTGGGCATAATCTTCTAGGGAATCATCATGTTCTAAAACGATAAGGGCGCCTGTTTTTTTATCGGCCATACGGTAGGTGGAATTGGTCAGCTGGTCTAAGAATTTATCAAATTCGGTGATCTCCTTAAAACGCCGGCCTTTTAAACTTAGCCGCGAAAGGGCCATACGCAGTTCCGGCTGGAAGATAACAATAATGGCAACGACAGCTGTATTTCCCAAAAGCATTAAGATACGGTGTAGAACAGGAAGCTCTAGCCAATAGGTAAAGCCGAACAGTACAAAAAAAGCTAAAAATCCCCAGACAAGGTCCATCGACTTTGTGTTCCAGAAAAAAGACAGAAGATAATTTAGAACCAAAGCGATAAAGACGACTTCTACAAACGGGATGATAAAATGCAGCAATGCCATCGTTTTTTCCTTCCAATTTTTATCTTAAGGAAAAAGATAAATAAAAAAAAGAAAACGATTAGAAAAATTTAAAAAAAAAGAATTGTTTGTAATTAGTTTCTTGAAGAAGAAAGATGGTTTTCAATAATTGTATGAACCATTTGAGAGGAAAATCCTCTCATTTTTCCGCTAGTCGTGACCATATCTTCCAGATCTTTACCTTCAGAAAACTGTTGAATGGCATGGGAAACAAAGATTCCACACTGATCGGAATCAAACTGACAGCGGGCGCTGAGCTCAGAAATTTTAAGTTTGTTCTGATTCGGCAAATTATCAGCTAAATTTTCAATAAAGTCTCCGACGGAATAATTGGAAGGTTTTTCATCTGCTAAGGCTAAAGAGTTCATGTCTCTATCTTTAGAACTATGGCCTTGAGAGTCAAAAAATTGTATTGTGTTTTTTTCTTTATCAATAAATACGCAGACGATATGAAGGTTGTCGCCGCCATGGCTGACAATTATGGGAATAGCAATACGGATCTTATTGGAATTTGCAATGATTTTAGCAATATTCTCTGCAGGAGATGAAAAGATCGATCGCGGAAACATGAAAACATCCGTATTGGGGTGTAAGTGCAAGGATTTTAAATAAGTGACAAAAGTAGATATTGTCAGACGGGTTCGATAAATAAATTTCTTATACTCGCTTCCTTCAAACTTATTCATAATTTCAATAATTTCATTTTTGTCGACAGCCGGTCTTTCGGAAATCCAAAAACTTTCAGGATTACTCCGATTGCTTTGTAAATTACACAATTTTCTAAAACAATCTTCTTTTGATTCATGATAGGTCGCTTGATAGGTATGCCAGAAAAGGCTGGCAGGAAAGAAAAGATGGAAAAAAGTATTAATGAGGCTGAAAGCCGTTTCCAAAATTGTTTGGATGCGAGACAGGGCTCCTTTTTCACCAGAAGGATTAAAGCGCTGGAATTGATGGTAATTATGTGTAATTATTTTCATTTTTTATGTTTAAATTAATTTTACTCGCATAATTATAGCATAATAAGTATTTTTTTTACATTAAAATATAAATAGCTGATAATTAGCGGTTTAAATAAAAATACTATAGAGATTCTTTGGGAAAGCCCACCATTTTCCTATAGCATAGGACAAGGTGGTCGACGCCGTTCATGGCCCGGTGAGGCTTCTTTTCTGTAGGGAGCTTGAAAGAAAAAGCGATTCTATCCTTAGAGAGGCCGACTTCCCATGGATAGGGAGACTTTTGATCTTTAGCCTTTTGCATGGCATAAGCCCAGAACATAGAGGCGAAATCGAGCCAGTGGTAGGGCCACTGGAAATTTTCCTGGATATCCCCATCGATCAGCTGCGAGAAGAAAATACGGTCAAAAGAAGGGTTTTGACAGATAAAAACCGCTTTTCCGCGTTTGATTTCAAACTGGTTGAACTGACGGATAATTTCTTCGGCCACTTTTTCCGGGTGTTTTCCCTGTTTGACATCGTTATAGGTAAAGCCGTTGACTTGCAGGCTGTTTACATCGCTGTTATTCCAGACTTCTTCAGGCTGGAAGATAGCGGATTGATATTTCTCTAAGCATTTGCCTGTATAGAGATCGATGATCTGATAGGCGATTTCAATCAGCCTATGTTTTCTTGGGTTAAGGCCGTTGGCTTCTGAGTCTAAAAATACACCAAGCATAAATAACAATTTATTTAAAAAGGTAACCATTCATTGATAGAAAAGCAAGTTCTTTTTTAATAAAAAACTCATACAAAGAAAGCTAAGGGGTATGTTACTATAAAACTAAATATACCATAAGGAATAGAAAAAATGGCTCTTCCAATGCAAAAATTTCGGGAAGCGGTTTTTCAGATGCTCTACAGCACTAATTTTGATGCTTTAGATGAAGCAATTATCCACACGATCATGGAGAAATTGAAGATCACCAAAAAAAATGCAACAGCGGCTATGGAAAAAGTGCAGAAAATACAAACGCATTTTCCCGAGCTGGATGAATTTATTCGGACGCATTCTAAAGAATACGATTTTCAGAGGATCTCTAAAATTGAGCTTACTGCCTTGAGACTGGGCTTATATGAGATGCTCTATGAAAAACTTCCAGCTAAAATTGTGATAACAGAATCTGTTCGATTAAGTAAAAAGTTTGGGTCCAAAGAAGGCTCGTCTTTTGTTCATGCTATTTTAGATTCCATACACAAAGGAACGAGTGATGAGGGTTGAGGAAAATGTCTTGTTGAAGGATTTTTCCACCTTTCGGATCGGAGGGCCTGCCCGTTATTTTATTCGTGTTCAATCTGTCCATCAAATGCAGGAAGCAATTGCTTTTGCCAAAAGTAAAAAAGTTCCCTATTTTATATTGGGCAGGGGCTCTAATATTTTATTTGATGACAAAGGCTACGGGGGTCTTGTTATTTTTAATGAGATTTCTTTTTGTCATCAGTTTGCCGATACTTTTTTTCTTGGAGCGGGCTATTCCTTAGCTTCCTGTTCTAGAATGACAGCCAATCAGGGATATGCCGGCATGGAATTTGCCGGCGGCATTCCAGCTTCTGTCGGAGGCGCTCTTTATATGAATGCCGGGGCGGAAGGATCTTCTATTGCCGACCATGTTAAAACGGTCCTGTTTTTAGATGATTCATTGAAGTTACAGGTGCTGGCAAAAAATAAAATTTCCTGGGGATATCGCAAGACCTCCTTTCATCAGATGAAGGGGGCTATTATTTCATGCGAGGTCGAATTAAAAAAAGAAAGTAAGGCAAAAGAGCGGTTTGATGCGTATTTGCAAAAGAGAAAGAGAACGCAGCCTTTGGATGAATATCAGGCGGGATGCGTCTTTAAAAATCCAACAAAAGAACAGTCTGCAGGCTATCTGATTGAAAAACATGGATGGAAGAATAAAAGGTGCGGAGGAGCAAAAGTGTCTAATCGGCATGCGAACTTCATTGTTAATGAGAATAATGCGACGGCGAAGGATGTATTGACCCTTATGCATCAGATCAGCAGCTGCATTTATGAAAAGACCAAGATTTCTCTTTTACCGGAAATCTGTTATCTATCTTATTGGGGGCAGTGATGGAATTTCGCGCTGATCTGCATTGTCATAGTCTTTATTCTGACGGGACGCTTTCACCTAAAGAGCTGATTGATCTTGCCAAAGAGAAAAAACTGCAGGGACTCTCCATTACCGACCATGATACAATCAAAGGGTATTCACAAGAGGTTTTCTCTTATGCGCAAGAGAAGGGTATTCGTCTTTTATGCGGAGTAGAGATCTCTTCGAGCCTGCAGGAACAGACCGTACATATTCTGGCTTATGGAAGAGGGGTATTGGAAGAAAGTCTGCAAAAGTTTTTATCGGAAGTGGTAAAAAAAAGAAAAAAGAGAAATGAAGAGATTGTTGATAAGCTCAATGAACATGGGTTAAAAGTAGATGTCGAAGAGATCTATCAGCTTGCTTTGAAAAACGGCTGTGCCGAAACAGTGATCGGAAGACCCCATATTGCCAATCTTTTGGTAGAAAAAGGATATGTGAAAAATTTCCAGGAAGCCTTTCAAAAATATTTGCAGGACGGCGGCCTATGTTATGTCAGCGGTATGAAATTTTCTCCTGATGAAGTGATCGGACATATCCACCAAGTAAAAGCCAAAGCCGTTTTAGCCCATCCCCATGTTATGTCTTTACGGCTGGTAGATAGCGTTTTGGAATATCCTTTTGACGGGATAGAGGCCTATTATGGAAGGAAATTGCCGATAGAAGAAAAAAAATGGATAAAAATAGCAAAGGACAGAAATTTAATTGCCACGGGAGGCTCGGACTTTCACGGTTTGATAAAGCCGCACCTTTCTTTAGGAGTTTCCTGGGTCGGCATTGATACTTTTAATCTTCTGGCTGAATAATGGACTATCAACAAACGCTTGAAAATCTCTATCAGAGGTCCTTTTGTAAAAAGAAATGGGACCTTACCGCAATTTTGGATGTGCAAAAAAAACTAAATTATCCCGATCGCTCTTATCTATCGATTCATATTGGCGGCACTAACGGTAAGGGGTCTGTTGCCTATAAACTGGCAAGTATTTTAACGGCCGGCGGTTATCGCACAGGCCTGTTTACTTCTCCTCATATCGCTTCTTTTCAGGAAAGGATCCGTATTGACGGCAAGATGATTTGCAAAAGTGATGTTGTTACTTATTCTTCTCTTTTGCTGAAGGAGAAAAATGTAAGTTTTTTTGAGGTCATTACATTGATGGCCATGCTGTATTTTAAGGACCAAAAAGTGCAGGCAGCAGTTTTTGAGACGGGAATGGGAGGAAGGCTGGACGCAACGAATATCTTGCACCCTATAGTCTCTGTGATCACCTCTATTTCCATCGACCATACGGCCTATTTGGGAAAGACTCTCGATGAGATCTCAAGTGAAAAAGCGGGGATCATAAAAGAAAAGACGCCTCTTGTTTTAGGGCCAAAGGCGCAAAGAGAGCCTCTTTTGCAAAAAGCAAAAGAGAAAAAGTCTTCAATACATTTGGTAAAAGGGGAGTTTTCTTTTTTTGATGAAGAAAATCAGGCCGTTAGCGCTATGGCCATGCAAGAGATAAAAAAACATTTTTCTATTCCTTTGGAAGTAGAGAAAAAACAGATAAAAAAAAGGCCTAAATGCCGTTTTGAGGTCCTTTCGAAAAAATATCTGCAAAAGTATTTCTCTACTGCACCTGAAGCTATTGTTTTAGATGTCGCCCATAATGAGGATGCTTTTAAAAAACTTAAAACAGCCCTGCATGAGAAATATCCCGGAAAAAAAATGTATGTAGTCCTAGGGCTGTCTAAAAATAAAGAGATCGATCGCTGCATAAAAGAGGTCATTACCTTTGCTGATGGTATTTTCTGTGTGCAGGCGCATTCTTTGCGGGCGTTAGAGAAAGAAAGTCTATATAAAGAAATACAAAAACACTCTTTTTTTCAAGCGCATAATGAAGATACAATGGAAGAGAGCCTTCTTGCGGCTATGAAAAAAGGTTCCAGAGAGGATGCGGTCGTTGTGGTTACAGGCAGCTTTTTTATCATGGAAGAAGCTTTAAGCTTTTTCCATCGGCACCTTAAAAAAGATCCTTATGAGTTAAATGAGAAATTTTAAGCCGGTCTTAGGCCGGCTTAAAATTGATGGTTATTGAACGTAATAATAAACCAAATACAAAAGATATAAGCCTAAGGCCAAACAGATGCCGTGCATCCACATAAAGCCATTGCTTTTTTCCATGTGTTTAGTGCATTCGACCGCTTTTTTCGGCATAATCAGGATATAGATCCCTGAAAGCAGTATAATCCATCCGATTACAGTAATGATCGTTGCCCAGCTTTCTTCCCAAATATTATGAGAAACGACGATGAGCAGACCAACGATAACTTTTAAAACGCCTGCTAGGCATAGAAGTCCCTTTTTGGAAAAGAATTCATGGATGATTTTTGCATAATGTTTATGCTGGATCAGCATGCTTGCGCTGACAATCACCAGATAAAACCCGATGATTTTTCCTAAAAAAATAGATAACATAGTATGAGCTCCTTCTTGCATCTATATTTTTTATCTAGCAAAATTTGGGATTTTGGTTAAGTAATTTGTTGTTAATAAATTTTAAATAGGGCGGTTTATTAAATTTTTATTTTGAAAAATAACTTGAATTATTCAAATATCTTTTTACATTTTTTTTATTTAAGGAGTTATTTATGGCGGCAGGTTCATCAGGAATTAATCCTAATTTACCAATATCTTTTTTAGAACAAGTTCAAGGGGACGAATCCAAAGTTGTTATTGATAACTTGCAATTTCAAAGAATGTGGTCTGATCTTGATACATGCCGAATTTTTCCTGCAGATAAAACTCCTGAAGATGTTGAAAGAGAGTTAGAAACGCGGCTTTTAGAAAAAATAAAAGAAGAAAGAGAGTCTATGGAAAGAATGGAAAATTTAAGCGCAGAAGAAAAAAGGATTCTTCAAAAAATTGAAAAATTTTCTAAAACTGAAGCTTAAGACTTCTTATTAAAAAAAATAATGATTGAAAAAGATACTGGCCAATAATTTTTTTTGATTTTTTTTCTTCTAAAAGATTTGAAGAAAATCTCTTAAACGTGTATTTTTTTAATTATTATTTTTTGATAGCGACTTCAATGGGGGCTTAGCTTAGCTGGTAGAGCGTCTGATTTGCATTCAGAAGGTCAGGAGTTCGACTCTCCTAGCCTCCAAAATTTTGCGGTTATAGCTCAGTTGGTTAGAGCGCGACACTGATAATGTCGAGGTCCCAAGTTCAAATCTTGGTAACCGCATTCTTAATAAGATTCAAAAATAGATTTTATAATTGGAAGAAAAAATTAAGCCCCTTTCTTTTTGAGGAAAAGGGGCTTTTTTTAGAAGTGTTTAGAATCCGACTCCGGCAGAGAGCTCAATAATAGGAAGGGGGAAGTTATCTTTGTTATAAGCAGGAAGGATGGGCTGAGAGATATCCAGCTGGGTTAACTGACGGATACGGTCATGTCTTCCGAACTCATAGCCTGCAGAAACATGGGCGGCGATTCCAAAAAATTTCGAGGAGCGTGATTGAGAGGCTGAACCGAAAAAGCTCATGCCTGAGCCATAGAAAAAGGTGTTTTCAAGCTCTTGGCTGGTATAGCGCAGGTACATGATTTTAGGGAGATAGGAATAATAGGCGTGAGAATTACTATACGTTTTTCCCAAGTATCCAAAGCCTGCAGAAATATCAATGGCCGAATTAGGTATTTCATAACGTCTTCCTAAAGATATCGATGGGAGGATTTCTTTGGTGAAAGAGTTGTTGCTCGGGCCGAGGCGGACGTAGGTAAAACGGCCTCTGTTTTTTAGAGGAGCCTGTTTTTGGATTTGAGGAGGAGGGGTGGGTCTGATGTTGGTATCCAAAAGTACGATCTCATCTTGAGATGCTTCATCTATAAAGTTGCTTTCTTCATCACAAAAGCCGATGCTGCATAAAGTTAAAAAGAGTAATAGTTTTTTCATATTTCAAGTCCTTGTTAGGAAATTAAGGATGCAATTGTAAAAAATATGAGGATATTAATGAATACAAAAAATTTATATATACTGGATCGGGCTTTTTTTCTTATATTCTTCGCCCAGTTTTTTCAAATGGTCGGAACAGTCGTTTTTATCTAGTTTTATCTGGATAATGATAAGCTCGTCCGGAGTGTCTTTAGCTGTTTTGAGGGCTTTTTCCAAATCTTCTTCTGTTTCAACAAGAAGGCCGATGCCTTTTTTAAAAACCTCGACGAGTTTGGTATAGTCCCATCGATAGAGGTCGTTAAAAGATCCTTCGACCATGATACGATCTGTAGCATAGCCTCCGTTATCTAGGATAAAGATAATGGGGTTTTGGTTATAGCGGGCGATGGTAGACAGTTCTTGAGCAGACATTTGAAAGGCTCCGTCTCCCACGATTGTCAATATCCGATGGTTTTCTGAGGCGAGCTTGGCGCCGAGTGTAGCAGGAATGGCAAAGCCCGTAGAAAGATAAAAGGCCTGGTCTAAAAAAATAATATTTGAAGGCAGCAGCAGATCGCTGGAGCAAAAAATAGAGTCGCCGACATCTGTGATGACGATATGTTTTTTGGAAATATAATGGTTGATGCGTTCAAAGAAGCGTTTGGTGGTTATTCTTGCGTTCTTCTCAGGGGAGAAGGGTTTGCTTATGTCAAAGGGCGTGGGGCAGAAGGTCTGTTTAGTTTCTTTCTCTTTGACGATGATCTTGGAAGATAGCGAAGGGATAAAGTCTTTCAGACTTACCTGGTCATAAGAGTGGAATTTAATTTTCACCTTTTCTGCATTAGCAACAATGGTTTTATTGGTATCGACCAGAACGGACTGCTGCCCTAGCTGAATATCGGTCATTAATGTGCCCATGCAGATAATCATATCGGCAGATTGCATTTTTTCAATAGCAGAAGGCCAGCTGGTAATGCCGCTGTAGACACCGAAAAACTGCGGATGGTCTTCAGGGAGAATGGATTTATTTAGAAGGGTTGTCATAAAGGGGAGGTTGTTGCTTTCGATAAAGTCCATTAGTTCGCGTACGAGATCAAGCCTATGGACTTCGATGCCGGCTAACACGACAGGCGATTGCGCCTGATTAATTAAAAAGGCTGCTTCAGCGACGGCTTCGTTTAATGTATTGGAATTACTCTGGATCTGTTCGTTAAAGATTATTTTTTTATAGGGTTTGCATGGCTGGTTGACAATATTTTTAGGCAGTTCGATATAGACAGGTCTTTTTAGTTTCAGACAGGTGGCTATTGCCGAATCAATCAGTTCCGGCGCTGTTTCAGGATTGTTTAATACAACACAGGCTTCAGTAATTTTCTTATAGATCTCTGACTGGATTTCAATTTCTTTGACGGTATGGTGCAAAAGGCTGGGGTGATCGGAAGAAAGGGAAGGCGCACCGCTAATGACAATGACCGGCAGTCTTTCGGCGTAGGAGCCTGCAATAGCATTATAAACGCTAAAGCCTCCTACCCCATAGGTTACGCAAACAGCGGACAGTCCTGCAGTACGGGCATAGCCGTCTGCGGCATAACCTGCATTAAGTTCGTTACAGGTATTGATAATCTTAATCGAGCTTTTTTCTAGAAGATGGAAAATTTCTAAGCTATAATCGCCGACAACTCCGAAAATATGCTTCAGGCCGATTTCTTCTAAACGTTTAATGAGATATTCGCCGACCGTTGTTTTTGAAAAAATGTTCATACACTTTCATGTAATTAGTCTATTTTTTTGATAAGTGATAGATGATATTTAATCAAGCAGCATTAACAAAGAAAGTTAAGCGGCGCTTTTTTGAGAGTCTTTTTTCTTGATATATCCCTGCTTGATCTCTTCTTGATAGACCAGATATAACCCTGAGATAATGATCGTAGTGGAAAGCAGTAATAGTCCCGAGGGCTTTTCTCCCAAGATGATCCATCCGGATAGAGAAGCAAAAAATGGGCTTAATAGGCCGATGAAAGACAATAAGGTGGCGGTAAAGCGCTTGAGCAGGTATCCGTAAAGGTTATAGCAGAGGATATTGGAGATAAAGGTCATGATTAAAATGCTGTGTGAAAAAGAAAGGAAGGATCCTGCTGCAACAGGTACGGGGCTCCATGTATCTGCAAGATAGGAGTGGACAAGGGCTAAAAGTCCTCCGAACAGCATACTATAGCCGTTGGCGGTAACGGGGGAGATCTCTTTGTTTTTAACAAGGAGACGTAAAAGGACCCATCCATATACGGAAAAAACAACAGCCCCCAGAACGGAGAGGGTAGGCCACGATAATAATCCTGCCATGCCTGCCACACCTTCTTGTCCGGACTGTAAAAACAGTCCCGGCAATATTCCTGCTAACCCGATTGTCATCCCTATCCATTTTTTAGGGCTCATTTTTTCATTAAAATGCAGATAAGAGAAAAAAGCGGTTAAAAAAGGCGATAGGCTATAGATAAAACAGGTTTTTGAAGAGGATAAATATTGCAGGCCCCAGAATTCACAGATGTTGGTTAAATAGATGCTAAAGACGCCCAATAAAAGGATCGGCAGTAAAAAGCTCTTTTTTAAGGTAAGCCCCTTTCTTTTTCTAAATAGCAGATAACCCAGCAGGATAAAGGCAGAAAGAAGCATGCGTACGCTAGTGACAAAAAGAGGAGTGCTATGTGCCAGGGCAAGTTTTCCGATAGAGAAAACGCTAGTCCATGCTGCATATAAGAAAATTGAGAGCAGAAAGTTAATCATATAATTATAAAACTTAAATTTTAATATTATATTTTAATTTAATTAGACGAATAAATCAATCTGATTTTTTAAAAAAATATTTTTATGAACTATTTTTTTTTTAATTTTTACTTTTAATTAAAATTAATAGTAAATTTAATAAATTAATTCTTAACAAAAAAAGTTTTTAAATGAGTTTGAAAGTAGATCCGGCATCAGTTTTTCCTGATGAAGTAATGGTAAAAATCTTTTCTCATCTGGAGACTGTTGATCTCTTATGGAGGGCAGTTACGGAAAGAAAGCCTGATTGTACAATGAGGCTTGATGTTCGTGATGTAAAGAAATGATTTAAAGAATATTACCAAAGTATGAACCCAGACATTATAAAATTACTTGTGGACATGATAATTGGAGAAATGAGTTTTTATAAACCGCAAACTTCATGAAAGATAAACTTCCCGTATCCAGCGATCAACCTCTTTCCATACACTGGCAGATTGCAAACATCCCAAATGCCCTAAATGATAAAACGTCTTATATAAAGGATCTTGGGGGTCGTTGGTCGGAAAGCAGTTAGGATAAAAAACCAGCTGATCTAGGAGAATGCCGATATAGCGGTAGAAGGGCTGTTTTTTTTCGATAAGCTCTTGTAAAAAGCTCGAGCCGGGGTTCATCTGCTGGAAGCGATGAATTTTTTCCAAAGCGATCGGCGGCATAATTTTTAATAAATAGGATCCCTGCCAGGGGGTAGCGATCGTGATCACGCGTTTGATGGTAATGCCGTCTGTTTGCGCGAGGTTTTCTGCATAATAAGAAGAAAGAAGCCCCCCCATGGAATGAGCGACGAGAATAATTTCTTTTGTGCCTAATAATGAACTGACGTATTGAATTTTTTCCTGCAGTTTTTTTACAAATTGTTCAATCGGAAAATTCTCATGGTGGTTGTGGTAATTAAATGAGAAGATGTTGGTATAGCCTGCTTCCAGAAGCTGTTTTTTCCCATAGAGAAATTGGGTTTGGTTGCCATGGTTGCCGTGAACGAGTATGATCGGTGTATTGTTGTTAGACTGATCATAAACGTCGAAGGGATTATCGCGTTTTTTATATAAATAAAAGTAATAGACAAAGCAGAAATTTTCACAGAAAAATACATAGATAAGCCGAAAGGGAAAAAGAAAATAGTCTTTTGCCGACATCGTCTTTTTCCAAGCTTTTAAATAAATCTTCCATTTAGCCATAAAACATTACTGTAGCGAAATAACACCTTTCTTTGAAGGGTAAAAAAATGTCTTACATTTTCAAAATTATAAAAATTTGGCATAAGAGCAGTATAATCCTCTTAAAATGGAGAAATACTATGAAAAAAATTCTGTTTTTAATGCTTTGCATTACATCGATGTCTTTTGCCATTCCCCGAAGCATTTATCTGGTTAATGCTCAGGATAATGGGTCTAGTTTTACCCTCGCCATTACCAAGCCTAATCAAACTACGATTGCACAGCTAGGCATGAAAAGTTTTTCGATTACCATGCCTCAGGAAGGGCAAAACGGAATTTTTTCCGTTCAGCTTGAAAAAACATCTCCTCATGATTTAAAAGCCTTTGGCGCTTATAAAGGGTCGTTTACTTTTTCTAAAGGAGCAGTTCTTCCTCAAGTGCCCAACGGGGTCTATACCTTTATTTTGAATGGGGCTGAATTTGGTCAATTGACTGTTGAAGCAGATAATGTCATTTTTCGATATATCGATGCTGATCAGCTGGTTTTTCCACAAGATTTTCAATAACTTATGTTAGCCCGATTGATAAAGAATCGGGCTTTTTAAACCATCAGCTAAAAATATTTTTTCAAATTTCCATAAGTATTGTAATTTACTAATTTTTTAAGTAAAATATTCGTCATTAATAACAAAAAATAAAAAATATGCCCATAGTCAAAATCGGAGAAATTCCTACAGTGCTTTCCTTAGCGTCGGATGCGGTAGTTGAATCACATCAATATGCTGTTCAAGAGCTTGCAGTAAAAAAAATCACATCTGTTTATCGTTCTCATTTATTGAGAATGCGTGTAGATCATTGTATGCAAATACGGAATTTTTTTTCGTCTTATTTTACGGAAAAAACTCTAGCTTCATCAAAAATAGAGGAAATTATTTGGGGATTATCAGGGAAAATTTTTTTTGGCAAAACAGGAGAAATTTTTGATAAAGGGAACATGATTTTTTGCATTGACCGGACCGACAGCGAAACAAGAACAATTTATTATCTTGTTGCAAAATTAGCTGAAGGAAGGTTTAAGGAAGTTTTTTTTACCCGTTCATTCAATAGCAAGGTTGAAGGCCGTTTTTTTAGTGCGGGCAATAAAGTGCTTATGTTGTCCAAACCGAATATAGCGCCAATGAGTGTATCAGATGAATTAAAGGGTGTAAAAATTCTCGATTTTTTAACGCGTCTTTCTTGTTCCTTATTTTCTTCTAAAATAATTAGATTACAAAGTGAT
>CAZULH010000006.1:0-19611 GCA_964621105.1 uncultured bacterium | reverse complement strand
ACTAATTGTTGTTAGGCGTTAGCAGCAGCTCCTAAATCAGGATTAGAGGTGCTTCTGGACAATGTAGCAAGAAGAGGGCCTTTATCCCCAGTGTTAGCCAATAATCTTTGAAGTCTTTGTATTTCGGCAGCGGCAACAGCTAAATCTCTTGTGCGAGATTGATCAGCAGTAATAAAATTTTTATTTGCGAGTGTTAATGTCTGATTTTGGGCTCGTACAGCTTCTAGTTCTTCTGCTGTCGCTTGATTTTTAACTTTAAGGGCTGCAATTTGGGCATTATATGTTGCAATAATTTGGGTTTGGGTTTCTACAGATCCGTGTGATTGTTCATATTTTTTTCCAAGGTAAAAAGCAATACCAAAGGTAAAAATAAGGCCGAGAGCAACGCCTGTGATATATGGATGCGCCTGAACAGTTGTTATAGCAAAGACTGTGCCTGCCTGCATTTTTGTTAGGGCGATGCCGCCGTAATACTTCCCGTAGATTATAGCAGTGTTTGAGCCTGAAGACAATTTTGCCCAGGCGACAGTTGCTGTTTTAGTAATTGTTGGCCATGCAGTTGTAGCTGCCCATTCATAACTATATGATGCCGTTGCATGAAGCGAGTTGACAGCTGACGAGAGTTTGGTCGATATTCCCATACGAAATAACCTCCTAAAAATATTTTTTTTAATTGCAGAATAACTTTATCTAAGGTTTCAGATTCTTGTAAAGGAAAGATTTGAAGAAGTTTTTTTATTTGATCATTGGAAAAGTTAGCACTGTCGCTTTGTGATCAGAAGGTTCTTTTTCCGAATCTGTTCCAAACGAAGAAATGAGTCTTACACGGCTCTTTTGTTCCGGATCAGATTCTGCTGTTACCAAAGCATAATCGACAATCATCGGATGTTGTAGCCAGCTTGGATCTTTTTTACCAAAATAGCTTTTGATTAAATCATCGGTAGCACAGGTCGCTTCTTGTGGAGTTACTTTTTTTCGATTGTAGTTATAAGGATCAAAAAAGTCAGAAGAGGCCAAAAAGGAATCTTTCCATTCTTCTGTTCCCCAAGGAATATTCATATCGCCGACAATAATTTTATATGTATCTTCTGATTGTAACTGCAGTCTTTTCACTTCTTTTATAAGAATTTCTTGTGCAATTCTTTTGTTTTGTTTTTCCTCAGACGTAGGAAAAAAATCTTTTTTTGAAGGAGGAAAATGCGTGGGTAGAATATGAGCAAAAACTTGGTCGTTACAATGTAAGGCTAAAGAAAATAGACCTTTGTTGACCATTGCTTGCGATCCGGTGCCTACGTTAAATGGAATAAAATGTAGATCTTTGATGGCATATTTGGATAATACCATCAGGCCACTATTGTTTTTAAAAGGCATAAGCATATGTTCTTTAGAGCCAATGTTAATGACGGCGATGAAAAAGCTGTCTTTAACTCCTTGGAAAATAGCATGGGCGGCATTTAGATCGTTGACTTCTTGCAAACAAACGACGTCAGGATTTGTATCCTTAATTTCCTGAATAATAGTATTCACGCGTTTTCTCCAGGGAGGTACACCTCCAAATGCTTCTGAATATTCCACGCAGCAAGCGTTTTCTTGCATAACGATTAATTCCTTATCGATCTCTTTTTTTTGTGCAGCGGGATTGCCTTCTAGAAGAAAATATGATTCGGGCTGGATCAGGCTGGCAGTAATACGGGAGAGCTCACTGCAAATACTAACCCCCAAAGAGAGGAAGAACATCGGTATTACAAGCAGACCATAAAAAGCTCGGACTGCAATTTCTCCTGCTTTTGAATCACATTGTTCAGATTTGGAGGGATCGATAACGGTAAATAGGCGAATCAGTTTGCTGCTGTACCAAACACGGGGGATTGCCATATAGGCGGAAAATTTGTGAAGGATAGAGGCCATAGCGGTTTTCTGTTTATTTATGAAGTTTACAATTTTATCCCCATGAACGGCAAGAGTTACTTCCAAATAGGGAAGAGCCTGGTAGCTGCGGATAGAGGCCATCATAATTTTAGCGAAGCCTTCAAAATATCTATCTTTTCCTTTTTTAAATTCTCTGACAGCTCCGATAAGCTCAAAAAGGATCTGTGTTGTTAATGAGAACAAAATGGTTGCAACTGTAGGATCAGAAAGCATTTTTAAATAGGCGGAAGAGTTAATAGCAGAGGAGAAACTGAAGAAAGCTTCTCCTGTTTGGCCAAGTAAAAGGGAAGATAGGCATATCTGGAAATTTTCAAGGACTTCAAAAGAGGCTGTTAGTAAAAGGGCGGATCGAAATTGGAAAAAGCAGTTGACGACGGATATGGTTGCAAGAACTGTTAAAGTCAGCTTGGCTGACATTTGTAAATAATTTTCTTCTTCGTAAGCGGTATAAGCCTTATGTAAGGTACATATGCAACGCATACTGCCCAAAGATACGCTTAGAACTGTACCAAAAGGACTGTATAAAGCAAAAAATGGTAGAATAAGCATAGCAAAACGCAATACTTTTGACTCTGTTTTAGGAGTATCAAGTTTATAATCCCTATACAAATAAGGGGGGGTTGCGACTTCAGAGACCATTTGAAAATACTATAAGTTTTGCGAAGTAGTATATGAGGACATATTCTTTTTTGTAAATTTTTTGCTTTTTTGCATGAAAACAGGTATACTTAAGGGCAAAAGTAAGGACTAAACAGTGGATATTTCGCAAACTATTGCAGATTTAGAAAAAAGACTTAAAGAAATGTGGAGGTATCTTTGACCTCGCTTCAAAAGAAGAAGAGATCAAAGAACTGGAAGAAAAAATGCAGGCAGCTGATTTTTGGGATGATCCTGACCAGGCCCAAAAATTAGTAAAAAAAAGTAATCTTTTAAAATCCTGGACAGTTCCTTATCATGATTTGACAAGCAGTCTTAAAAATATTAAAGAAATTTATCCCGAAGCAGAAAAGGAAAAAGATGAGGCTTTTCTACAGGAGATCGAACAGGAACTGGAAAAAATTATTCAAAAGACGGAAGAATTGGAAGTTAAAAAGATGCTATCGCACGAAATGGACGGTAAAAGCTGCTATCTTTCCATTAATGCAGGCGCAGGCGGAACGGAATCCTGCGATTGGGTGGCGATGCTTGCCCGCATGTATGAAAAATGGGCGCAGAAAAATGAATGGAAGGTGGAAATTGTCGATAGATTGGAAGGCGAAGTCGCCGGCATCAAAAGCATTACCATGCTTTTTGAAGGAGATTTTGCCTACGGCTACTGTAAATCGGAAAAGGGTGTCCATCGTTTGGTGAGGATATCTCCTTTTGACAGCAATGCCAGAAGACATACCAGCTTTGCTTCTGTCGATATCGTTCCGGTCATGGATGATGATATCGAGATCGACATTAAGCCGGATGACATACGTATTGATACCTTCCGTTCTTCAGGAGCGGGCGGGCAGCATGTCAATGTGACCGATTCAGCTGTACGCATCACTCATCTGTCTACCAATATCGTTGTTTCCTGTCAGCGTGAGCGCAGTCAGGTGCAGAACAAGGAAAAATGCATGAAGATGCTTAAATCCAAGCTCTACGCCCTTAAGCAGCAGGAGAAAGAAGCGTCTCTGCAGAAAATTTCCGGAGAAAAAAAAGAAATTGCATGGGGCAGCCAGATTCGCAGCTATACCTTTCAGCCCTATACCCTGGTTAAGGACACCCGCACAAAATATGAAGAGGGAAATATCCAAAAGGTAATGGACGGCGACATCGAAGGGTTTGTTCACGCATATTTAAAGGAAATAGGATAGAAGATGGATGAATGGGATATCCGTTATAGCCGATTAGAAGATGAGAAATTCTTGCTGCAATGGTTGCAGGAGCCGGATAATTTACAGTGGTTTCCTATGAAAACACAAAAGGAGATCAAGCAGACTGCCCGTAACTGGATCGGTTTTGCCAAATTTAATGGGAGCTTAACTGCGACTATCAATAACAAGCCCTGCGGGATAGTCACCTTATTTTTTATGCCTTATCGAAAGGTTGCCCATCAAAGCTCTTTTTATCTGCTTGTAGATAAAAAATATCGAAATAAGGGTGTCGGATTTTCTCTTTTAAAGAACCTGATCAATTTATCTAAAAACTATTTTCGTTTGGAAAGTCTTCAGGCGGAAATTTATGAAGGCTGTCCTATTGAAAATCTTCTTAAGACCTTTGGCTTTACTTCTTTTGCCTATCAGGAAAAATTTATTAAAGATGAAAAAGGCTATAAGGCCAGAAATTTATTAGAACTTTTTTTGAAAGATATTAATCTCAATGAATACAAAAAAAATTAACATTCGCTTTGCCATCCCTGAGGATGGAAAATATTTGAAAAAATGGCTGCTAGAGCAGGGGGTGCTGCGCTGGTTTCCTATGTGCAATGACAGGGAAGTCGATGATGCTGTTCATTTATGGATGGAATATATCAAGGAGCAGGCGGTGCTGACAGCTGTTTGTGATGAGGTTCCCTGCGGCATATGCAACCTTTATCTGCAGCCCTATGAAAAACTCAAACATCAGTGCCTGATGGCGATTCTTGTAGGTGAAGATTATCGTAATAAGGGTATTGGACGGTTATTGATGGAGGAACTGATGAAAATTGCCAAAGAGAACCATCATATCGAAATTCTCCATCTGGAAGTCTATGAAGGCAACCCTGCATATTATCTATATGAAAAAATGGGTTTTGAAAAATTTGGTTTTCAAAAACATTTCATTAAGGAAAAAAATGCTTATTTAGGGAAAACTTTTATGCAGAAACGTCTATAGGCTTTTTAATGGAAAGCGAGCTCTTTTCCTATTTGCAAAACCTTCTTCAACGGCCGATTGTCATTCAGTATAACAACAATCGCTCGGTTTTTTTATCCATGAAGGCAAAAGGTTTTTTTAAAAGCCGCGTACATATCTCTTTGCATAAAGCTTTTCTTTTGGCTCCTATGCAAGTGATAGAAGCTCTTGGGAAATATATTAAGAAAAAAGATATTTCATCCTTACATGTCATGCATCAGTATATGGACCAATATTTTGCGGATAAACCGAAAAAACTTCATCTTCCCACAAAAGGCAGGGAGTATGATTTGCAAACGATATATGAGGAGCTGAATAAAAAATATTTTGAAAACAGGCTAGATATTCAGCTGGGATGGGCGACTAAGCCCAAATATCGCCGACTTGTTCATATTACTTTCGGCAGTTATGACCGCATTAATAATTCCATAAGGATAAATAATCTTTTGGACCATTGTTTTTTCCCTCCCTTTTTTGTATCCTATATTCTTTATCATGAGATGCTGCACAGCATTTTTCCCATCCTTTATCCAAATGGGAAAAGACGGGTGGTGCACTCAATGGAATTTCGGGAAAGAGAAAAGCTTTTTTCTCAATATTCTCAAGCTAAAGTCTTTGAGAAAGATTTGATAAATAATTTAAAAAAAAGAAAGGATATTATTCATGGCAGGCCATAGCAAATGGGCAAATATTAAACATAAAAAAGATCGCGCAGACAAAAAAAAGGGCAAGGTTTTTTCAAGAGTTGCCAAAGAGATTATCAGTGCTGTTAAATTAGGAGGGGCCGATCCCAAGAGCAATGCGCGCCTTAGGCTGGCAATCCAAAAGGCAAAGTCTGCAAATATGCCTAATGAAAATGTCGAAAGAAATATTAAAAAAGCTTCTGCGGCTGATCAGTCTGACTATCTGGAAATGACCTATGAGCTTTATGGATATGGGGGCGTGGGCATTATTGCAGAGGTTCTGACAGATAATAAAAACCGAATTGCCTCAGAAATGCGTATCGCTACCAATAAATGCGGCGGCAATATCGCCTCTCCCGGCGCTGTCTCCTATAATTTTGACCGCAGAGGTATCATTCAGGTAAAGAAAGAAGATGCAAAAGAAGATGACCTTTTTTTGCTGTCGACCGATGCTGGAGCGGAAGATTTTGATCAGACAGACGACAGTTTTATTATTATAACCAAGCCGGACGAACTGTATGCTGTCAAAGAAGTTCTGGATACAAACAATATATCCTGTTCTGAATCGTTAGAGATGATTCCTAAATCTATGATCACCTGTTCAAAGGAAGATCAAGAGGCCAATCAGAAACTCATCGATTGGATTGAAAATATCGACGATGTTGATGCTATTTTTCACAATATGGAAATTACATAGCCTCTTTCTGAGAGATTTCTTCTTTTGTCGTATATTTTCCCATAGGGATAAGCTTTTCGATTGTAATCGGATGATATTCAAATTGATAATTTTGCGGCAGCTGTCCCTGATACAGAAAAGCGATTCGTTTTTTATTGGAGCGGGAAAGGATCTCTTTAGAAAAAGCGAGGAAATCTTGGTAAGATAAATTTTCATAGGCCTTCAGGATTTTGTCTTTTCGAGTAAAATCATGCTTGTGTTCATAGGCTAACCGATCGACATACCTTGTATATTCTAAAAGGTTCTTCGGAGGATTTTTAAGGGCTGTTATTCGATTGCTTTTAATCGTTTCAAACCGTTTCTGCGATACTTTTTCTCCTATATTTTGAATAAAATCATCTAAAAAGATTTCAAACCGATATAAAAGATCATAGACATCATGTGTAAAGGACTGAACGATAAAAGCCTGATAAAGATGAGAATAAATATTATAATTGATGTTTGTAGCAAAATATGCGGTTTTTTGCTGTGTGCGCAAGGCACTGTGAAAATCATCGGTGATAGAATCGGAAAGAACCTCATGGGCAGCCTGATTATGAAAAGAGTAGGTACCTTCATCAATCGCTAAAAGAACGGCATTGCCCTGAAGAGAATTATTCTCAATTAAATGAAACGGGCCTTGTTTTTGAGGAAAATTAAAGGCTTTTCTTAAATAATGATCTTTTTTTGGAAAAGGCTTTTGTGACAGGGCCTGAACAGTTGTTAGGAAGATCTCTTTTGCCTCTTTTTGTGAAATATTTCCACAAGCGGTTATATCGATGTAACTGCAGTTAATGATCTGCTCAAAAAAAGAAGAAACATCCTTTTTCGTTATTTTTTCTAAAGCTGATTTCTGCTTTGCTTTAGAAGGAAGAGAACAGGTAAAACGATAAAAATTTTGCAGTGCTTGTTTATAAAGAGTTTCTTTCTGATAGTTTTCAAGATTGATCATAACCTCTTGATAAATATCTTCAAAATCTTCATCGGAAATGATCATTGTCTGAATCGTTTGCAGTATATCATGATAAAAAACAGAGGTTTTTTCGCAGTATCCGTTTAAAGAAAACTTGATGGCAAAAGGAGAGAGGTCGTAAGAAAAGATAAGCCCGGCTTTTTGCCCCGCTTCAATAAGTGGCATAAGTTTTTTTTCCAATAGGTGTAATAGCAGTTTTCTTTTGGCTAAAGATTCAGCTGTTGGAGTAAAAAGAGGGGACTGAAGATGAAAAACAAGACAGTTTTCAGGAATGGCAAACGCATGGTCATTGCCGTAGACAAGACAGCCATGTTCATTCTCTATCAAGGTTGTTGGCAAAGTGTGCGAATGTGAAACAGGCTGGAAAATTTTATCGGAAGGGGCATAGATGTTCTCTTGGGGCAGGGTAAAATCTGAGGATATTGTTTTTTCCCATGTTTGCTTCGTTTTAAAAGGTACGGGTAAAAAGGCATATTCTCCGCCCAGCCATTTTTCCTTGTTGGTCGGAGGAACTTTTGTCAGCTCCGGATTAGCTAATATGTATATTTGTACATTAGAGGGAGAGAGAGCCTGTAGCGCATAAGAAATATTTTTT
The DNA here is from genome assembly GCA_964621105.1 of uncultured bacterium. Taxonomy (GTDB): domain Bacteria; phylum Chlamydiota; class Chlamydiia; order Chlamydiales; family SM23-39; genus CAZULH01. The sequence goes on along the minus strand of CAZULH010000006.1, from coordinate 11,854 downwards.
TGGTTATATTTTTGCGGCAAGATCATATTTTGAGGGTATGTGGCCAGTGTTTCATAGGGAATAGAACGGGCATGCATGCTGATAAAAGGAAAAAGCTTCTCTTGAGACTGGTATTCGTAATTTAATTTGTCCATCCGTCTTTTTTCTTCATAAAGGGACTTTGGAATTTTTTGATTTTTTAAAAGATTGAGATAAGAATAAACGGACTGGATAACGGTTTCATATTGTTTTACCCCCTTTTCCGTCATGTTGATAGCCAAAATGCATATTTTATGCTCTTTGTCTAAATTCATGATCAGGGGAGATAGTTCATTGATCAAATGCTGATTTTTTAAGTTTTCCTGCAGGCTTTGCTGATGAGAAGAGGATAGGCAATGAAAAATCAGCTCGATGGAATGCGTGGGATCTTTGATGATTTTCGGATCATTGATCTCCCAAAGTAAATACATCGTTTTTGTATTTTCAAAAGGCTGAATAAAAACATAATTGTTTTTCTGGGCGGATGAAGAACAGGGAAAAGAAAAATTTTCTGTTTGCAGAGGCCTTGGCGGCACTTGTTGAAAAGTTTTTACTGTTTCTGCAGTTAATTTATCCATAGGTAGATTAGAACAAACGATCAGGTACATGTTTTTTGAACTGTAATGGCTCTCAAACCATTTACGTAATTCTTCAAGCGGAATCTTGGACAAGGTATCTGCGGTTCCTATAGAAAATCGGGAAAAAGGATGGGACGGATTGGCTGTTTCCTGCCAAATATGTAAAAAACGCCACATGTCATTTTCTAAATACAGCCCATATTCATTATTCACTGCATGTAATTCTTTATCTACACAGGACTTTTTTAATAATGGATCGATAAAAAAATGGGAAAAGCGGTCAAGCGCAGGTAAAAAATAATCGTTTTCGATAGAAAAAAGATAGGTGGTATAAGCATTTCCGGTAAAGGCATTGTTCTGTCCGCCATGATCATTGATAAATTTAATGAACTCGGATTCATCGGGATAGGCCGCCGTTCCTTGAAAAAGCATATGTTCTAAAAAATGGGCCATACCCGGATATTCATTCGGGTCGTTCCATGACCCTGCTTCGATGGTGGCGGCAGCTGCAGACTTTTGAAAATTAGCATCTGATATCAAATAGGCCTTAATGCCGTTATCTAATACTATTTTTGCAGTTTTCCGTTTGGAAAGATCGGGATTTAAATACTGAAGCTGCGATTGGTCTTCAATGACCTGATAGGAAAAAAGAAAGTGAGAAAAAAAAACAAAAGAAAGTAAAAAACGCACCATAAACTATCCTGTTATTAAGTTATAAGCATTATTGACGATTTGAAAAATATAGCTGCAGCGATTTTCCCTTTTTTCATGCTTGTCTTTCGCGTCGCTTCCTGGAAATTTTTTCATATCGATTTCTGCGCCGAAAGAGAGATGGATATCGCTATATTTGGTCATTCTTTTTTCTCCCATTTCAACTTGGGTTAAGCGGGGCGGCGGCAGCAGCTGATAAGTTGCTAGCGCTAAAGGAAAAAAATGAGTGGGCTTTAGCGCTTTTTTTGCCATCAAGTATAAAAGTTCGATGCTTTGCGGATCAAAGGGAGCTAAAACAACTTTTCCTTGATCGTTGCAGCGGTCTCTTCCTCCGCTAGGAGCAATATAGATTATTTTTCCGCCTTCGGAAAGCAGCTGGCTAAGAAGAGACATGGTTTTTTTATTATGCATCTGACGGGTATGTTGCAGCTCCGGTTTTAAATGAATGTATTTTTTTGAATAAATGCATAGAAGATCACATCCTAAACTAAAAGGAACAGCCAGCGGATCAGAAATAACCCGTTCGCCGGCGACATAGATGATATTTTCAGCTAAATGGGAGTAATCTTTTTCTAAAAGTAAACTGATAGCCTGAGGGTCTAGTTCTGATTGATGGTTAGCAAAAAGAATGACATTTTCTTTTTTTTGCACGATCTTTTCAATTGCATCGATTTGGTTTTTCCCTTCAACAGAGGATTTGGGAAAATCAACGAGGGGACGGAAAAAATCGAGTCCAAAGGCATAATAATCAAAAGGTTTACGTATTTTTTTGTGGTATAAATCAAATGGATGGGGGGAAAGAAATTGGTTTTTAGCTAAATCCAAAAGAGTGAAAAACAAAGGAAGATGTTTTTGCATATCCTCCTTTCTTTCTACAATTGCCTGTTTATAGCTTTTGTAAAAACCTAAAAAAATCTGATAATATTTTTCCGGAAATATTTTTTTTTCTTTTGTCTGCTCTAGAAGAAACAGCAGATCTTTTTCCGTTTTATAATTCGATTTTTTCTCCATTTTTCTCAAATAGTTCAAATTCGTTTAGATGCAAAGTGTCTTTACATTCAAATTCTAAAGAGCCTCTGGCATTTTTTGCCATTTTTATTAAATAGTTTTTATCGCCCTTTTGCAAAAACTCATTCAGTTCAGGGTGGACAATCAGCCGCAACTGGCAGTCCTTATAGGTATTTAGCCATTTCTTTAGAGTACGTTCTATTTCAATAGAAATGCTCTCATGCGATTTGATCAGTCCGTTGCCGCCGCAATAAGGACAGCCGGTACATAGCATCTGCATAAGGGATTCTCTGTGTCTCTGCCTTGTCATTTCTACCAGTCCAAATTCACTCATACCTAAAAAAGTGCATTTGGCGCCATCATCTTTTAGAGATTCTTTTAATCTTTCTAAAACTCTTCTTTGATTTTTGCGCATGCGCATATCGATAAAGTCACAGATGATAAGTCCGCCGATATTGCGGATACGGATCTGACGGGCAATTTCTTCTGCTGCTTCCAAATTGATGCGAACAAGGGCCTCTTCTAAGTCTTTTGCAATATTTGTCTGTATGCTTCTGCCGGAGTTAACGTCAATCGTCTGCATGGCTTCTGTTTTATCAAAGAATAAATATCCGCCGCTGGAAAGCCATATTTTACGTTTCATCGCACGGTCGATTTCTCTTTCAACGGTAAATCTTTCAAAAACAGGTATTTTATCGCGATATAGTTCAATTTTAACAGGATGTTCTTTTTGATATTTCTGATAGATCTGTTTACATTTGTTATAGGTTGCATAGTCATCGATGAGAATACGGTCATATTTTTTATCGATAGCAGTGATTACAGCCTGTTTTGTCAGATCGGACTCTTCATATAAACAGGAAGGGTCCTTTGAATGGTGGAATTTTTCTACAATCGTCTCCCATGAGTGCAAGAGATCGGTTGCTTCTTCTATCAGCATTTCCATAGTAGCATAAACCGAAGCCGTACGGCAGATCAATCCCATATCTTTAGGCATTTCAAATGCGCGGATAAGCTTTTTTAATCGGTCTCTTATCGCTCTGTCCTCAATTTTTCTTGATACGCCCCGATGAGGAGTATTGGGAAGCAGAACAAGGTATCTTCCTGCAAGAGAGATATTCGATGTCAGCCTTGCTCCTTTTGTGCCGATCGGTTCTTTGACAACCTGTACAAGAACCGGCTGATCGAGTTTTAAAAGCTCATCGATATTTTCTATACGCGAGGAGAGCTTTTTCTGTTCAGTGATATCATAATCTAAATCAAAGTCCATATCGAACAGCTGTTCGAATTTTTTCGTGTTTTCTAAAATATCCGAGATATGGATAAATCCGTTTTCCCCTTCGTTAATATCAATAAAAGCAGATTGGATGTTATGCAGGATATTGGTGACTTTGCCCCGATAGATGTTGCCGGTGATCTTTCTCGATTTTTTCCTTTCGATAATGAGGTCATGAAGCTGACCGAATTTCAAATAGGCGTAACGGATTTCTTTAGACTCGACATTTAAAAGAATTTCTTTCATGAAAGACCTATTATTTTCTAAGAGATATAATAGAAGATAAAACGATCTTTTTCCAGCAAAATTTTATAATTAAACTTTGGAAAAAGAAACTATCTGATTTTTCAAAGAAGAAATAAGATTATTTTGAGAATACTCAATGGCCCCTCGAATGGCGTTCATTACGGCATGAGGAGAAGAATAGCCATGACATTTGATAACAAGCGACTGCAGGCCGATAATCAGCGCACCAGGGTACTGCTCATAGTGCAAGTGCCTGTTTAGGTCCTGTAAACTTTTCTCTAAATGAGTAAACTGGTTTTCCGCAATAGTTTCATGCAGGTGGTCGAGAATATAGCTGGCGATACCTTCTGAGGTTTTTAAGAAAACATTGCCGGTAAAACCTTCGGTGACCAGCACATCGATCTCTCCGTCAAAGATGTCTTTGCCTTCAATGTTGCCGTAAAAAGAAAAGAAATCGGGGCGCTTTTTTGCCGTTTCCTGCAAAAGCTTATAGGCATGTTTCAGCTCTTTTGTGCCTTTAATTTCTTCCGAGCCGATGTTTAAAAGAGCGACTTTCGGTATTTTCTTTTTTTTCAGCTTTTGAAAGCAGGCGCCTAAAAGAGCAAACTGGACAAGCATGTCCGCTGTGCAGGAAACATTAGCGCCGACGTCTACAACGACGATAGGCTCTTTTTTCGTTGGAAATAATGCCATCAGCCCGGGACGGGTGATATGGGGCAAAAGGTCAAGGTTCATGATTGCAGAAGTAAGCAGAGCTCCGGTATTACCGGCTGAAACAAAAGCTTCGATCCGCTTTTCTTTCAACAGGTTCATTCCCATTGCAATCGAAGAGTTTTTTTTCCTGCGTACGGCAACAAGGGGATTTTCTTCCATTTCAATTGCTGTCTGTGCTTTTAGAAACTCAATATGGGGAAGAGAATATTCTTTCTGCAGTTTTTCAAAATAAGAGTAATTTTCTTCCGTAGCGATCAGCAAAAAAGAATAGCCCTTCGGAAATTTCTCATAATATCGAAAAATCTCTTCCATTAAGACTTGGGCAGGATGATGGCTGCCCATCAGGTCGATAGCTATTTTATTTTTCTGTTTTTTCTTCATTTTTCTGGATGATCATTCGTTTGCCGTAAAAACCACAATATGGGCAGATACGATGAGGGACGATCATTTTCCCACAATTCGAACACTGCGTTGTGTTCTTTTTCTTTTTAGCAGAATGCGCCTTTTTTGTGTTTTTTCTTGCATTCGAATGACGGTTACGAGGGACGGCCATTGTTTGTTTCTCCTTTTATAAATCTTTAAATGGGTAAGCGTTTTGCTCTTTTTTTTCTTTTGCCATATAATGCGAAAGGTTCTCTCTTTCCTTACATTGGCCCTCATTGCATTCGGCAAAAGAGGGTACTTCCAGCAGGATTGCTTCGCGAAGGGCATTTCTAAAATCAAAGGCTAGGGCGATGTTCTTGATAGGTTCGGTATGGTAAAAATTCAAAAGCTTAATGGGAACGGGAGTCATCCGGTTGCAGATAGAGCAGGGAAGATGAACGGTGGTTTGAATGGATACATGGAAAATTAAATCGCTTTCAGCAAGATAAGCCTCCCCTTCTATTGCGATATCTTCCGGAAAAAGAAGGTCTTTTTCGGAAACCTCTAGAAAAGAAGGTTCTAGGTTCTCTTTAAGCGTAAGCTTTCTTCCTTCATGAAGCTGGTCAAGAGATATTGTAAACATGTTTTTTAATCTTTTAATTATTGTACCATTTTAGAAGAAAGACATATTAAATTCTACACTATTGGCGTAAAAAAAACATTTTGCATAATATATTCGGCCGCTTCAAAAGAGGCATCTTTTTGTCCTAATTTTTCTTTTACAGCAATACAGTCGTTGATGCAATTGTCAGATATGGCCTGATCGGCAAGGTAAGTATAAATTTTATTATATAAGGCGTCTTCCGTTAAGTGGGGCCCGTATAATTCCGGGAAAACCCGTTTATCAGCAAGGATATTGACCAGGCAATAATGATTTAGGCGTATGCGAAGAATGTGTCTGGCTATCAATAAGTCCAGAGGCTTGATCGCATAGATCACACAGGTAGGTACATGCATAAGGGCCAGTTCGAGCGTGATTGTTCCGGAAACGGCCATTGCACAGCATAATGTCGGCATGATCGCATAATTGTCTTGGGATGAATAGATGGTAAAATGTTTGGCCTCTTTTTTTGATAGAAGCTCTTTCATCTTGTCGTTGAGAAGCTCTCTTTTACTTTCATTACAGAGCGAAATAACAAAAGAAAGATTTTTGTTTGTTTGCAAAAGGCGTCTGGCCGCTTGAAGCTGATAGGGGAAATTTCTTTCAATTTCTTTAGTGCGGCTTCCAGGGAAAATGCCTATGCGGTTTGATTTAGTCTTTGTGAAAGTTGCCGGGATCTGGCGGATAAGGGGATGGCCGACATAATAGGAAGAAAGATTAGCTTGGGTGTATAGGGAGGGTTCAAACGGCAGAATGCATAAAACCAAATCCAGTGTTTTTTTCATCGTTGTTAGGCGCGACTTGTGCCATGCCCATATCGTGGGGCTGATATAATGAATAAGCTTTCCCTTATAGCCATGTTTTCTCAGCGATTTTTCCAAACGCAGATTAAAGCCGGGATAATCAATGAAAATACAGGCCGCAATAGGAGTTTGCAGAAGAACTTTTCTTACATGGAAAAAAAGACGAAAAAACTTTTTTAGATTTTTGAGGACGTCGATAAAGCCCATCGTCTGAAATTCTTCCATTTGCATAAGACAGTCAACGGGAAGCTTTCGCATTTGGGGACCGGCTATTGTCAGTATTTTTAAATGAGGGTTCTTTTTTAAAAGAGCTTTAATCAGGTGGGCGCCATGTACGTCGCCGCTGGCTTCGCCGGCAAAAATAAATAAATCATAAAAAAGATGGTTCATCGGTTTTTTCTCGGGCCATAGTTTCTCTTTTTGTTTCGAATATGAGAAGAAACAAAAGCTGCGTTCCAGCGGGTAAAGATCTGGAAAAGTTTGGGGTTGAGGTTGCAGCGGAAAGTGAAGAAATTCAAGGCCAGTGAGAAAAAGGGATCTTTAGGGATGCGGATACGGTTTTTTTTATAAGGGATAATAGGAGTAAGCCGATACTGGTTTGTCAATATGGAAACAACTTGCGCTTTCATCCGTTTGGGCAGGTGAAAAAAGGGCATAAAGATATCATGGACAAGCTGTTTAGATTCAGAAGTGATAATTCCTAAATGAAGAGGCTTTTTTTGTTCGAGAATGTTCTTTAATCGCTGGTCCATAAGCGGAAATAATAAGCAGGAGATTAAAAGGGCTCGTTCCGGCTTTTGCGGATGGTTCTTTTGTACAAAAATGTCAGCCTGATCCAAATACGAAAGAATAGGATGATGGTCATAGGAGAGGATATTCTCCAATTGGGGAAGAAGATAATGTAATAGCTGATATTCTTTAAGTTTAAGAAAAAAGTTCTGGCTTTTTCCTGATTCGAGCATTCGCAAGATCTCTTCTAAAACACGGGCGGGCGAACTTTTTGTTATTTCCTGGCGGCAGGACTGCATGGCCTGTAGGGTTTTTTCTTCAACGTGAAACTCGAATCTTGCGGTAAATTTCGCTAATCGGAGCATGCGCACAGGATCTTGTTGAAAGCGAATGTTCGGATCGCCGATAGTTCTAAGCAGCTTTTTTTTGGCATCTTCAAATCCGCCTACATAATCGATGAGATTTTCTTTTTCAGGGTCATAAAAAAGACCGTTGATCGTAAAGTCTCTTCTTAAAACATCTTCTTCCGAATTTCCCCATACATTGTCACGGGTGATAAGAGAAGAATCGTTCTCGCCTGAACGGAAAGTAGATACTTCCAGAATTTTTCTGCCAAATCGTACATGGGCTAAACGAAACCGTTTGCCGATAAGGATACAGGATTTGAAAAGCTTTTTTATCTCTTCCGGTTTTGCCGAGGTGGAAATATCAAAATCTTTCGGCCGTACATTTAAAAGTAAATCGCGGACGCTTCCTCCTACAAGGAAAGCTTTAAAGCCTGCTTTTTTCAATTTTTCAATAATATAAAAAGCATGTCCGTCGATTTTTTCAGGAGGAATATTGTGAAGTGATTTAGAATATTCTTTCGGCTGCAACTTTTTGATCTCGTTTAGATGTAAGTTCTCTTTATAGAAAAAATACTGTATTTCCTTATAAAAGTCAAATCGCGATGCTAGAGCTAAAATTCTTATTATAAATGATTTTCTTAAGAGTTTTATAGAAGGCGTTTTTTTCGAATTTACTGGAATATCAATTATTTTTTTACAACGAAATGTTCAGTTTTTATTGAAATTATTTTTATGATTACATAATCATGTAAAGAAAGCTGAAAAAAACAAATAGGAGCTATTACTATTATGAAATTAAACGTTAAAGCATTAGCCTTTTCACTTGCTATTACCTGGGCCTTTTCCATGTTATGCCTTGGATGGGTGTCGATGTTCGGATGGGGATATGAGGCCATGGATGTGGCTGCTTCCTTTTATATCGGATATGGTCCAACTTTCGAAGGTGGCCTTATCGGCGCTGTTTGGGGATTTTTTGATGGCTTGATCGGTGGAGCAATTATCGGTTGGCTCTATAACTGGATCGCTAAGCCTAGAAAAGTAAAAAAAATAGTAAAATCGAAAAAGACAACACAGAAAAAATCCGTAGCTGAAAAAAAACCAGCTAAAAGAAAATTAAAAAGAAAATAAGTTCACTTTTAGTCCATTATCCATTATTATTTTATTCTATTTAATTGGATAATGGATTTTTTTATTTAATAAAATTTACAGGAGGAAAATTATGAGTTCTAGAACGGGTCTAGTTCCGGTCGCTGCATCAGCTTCAAGAATGGGTAGTGTTGAAAAATTAGAAAGAGAAAGAAGCTTAAATAGTTTAGCGGGTAAGGTTTCCGGTATAAGTTGCGGAATGATCGGCGGGCTAATTATAAAGATGGCTGTAGGCCCCGTAGGTTGGGCTGCAGTTGGTATTTATACAGTAACTGTGTTGACTTTTTTTTGTTTTTTTCCAAAAACTGACAGCGACCTGACAGAGCAGATTGCTAAAGAAAGAAGAGCTGCAGAAAATGTGCTGAATGTGTAAATATAAATAAGAATTTTTTAAATATTTAATAAAATTTACCGGGAAAAGTTTATGAGTACTATAACGGGAAAGAATCCAGTTGCTGCACCAACTGTAGAATTTGAAAGAACAGCTCGGTTTGCAGAATTACAAGAAAAAAAGAAACTGATAGTTAGAACTAATACAGTAGGCGGTGTTGCTTTAGGCTGTTTGGGCGGTGGTTTGGTACATGCTGTATCAGGCCCAGTAGGCTGGGGTTTGTTTGCTCTTTATTCAGTAACCGTGCTAACCGGTGTGTATATCATGGGAAATTATGAGAGGTTTCTTGAAGAGGAAATAGCTAAAACCAGAACACTGGATGTGTAAGCGCGAATAATAAATTCTTTTAGATGTTCAATAAATATCTACACTTTTTTTTAACAGCCCTTTATCGTTGTACTACACATAAGCAAAAGGTGGAGTTATGGCAAAATTATATTTTCGTTATGGAGCTATGGGCAGCGCTAAAACATTGAACTTGTTGGCAGTTGCGCATAATTACCGTCAGCAGGGAAAAGAAGTCTGTCTGATAAAACCTGCATTGGACAATCGTTTCGGCAGACAGAAAATCAAGTCGCGTGCGGGATTGGAGATGACGGCGGATATATTGGTGGAGCCGGATACAGTATTAGATCGTAAGGAATTTAAGAAGATTGCCTGCATCCTTGTTGATGAGGCCCAGTTCGTTTCAGAAGAGCTTATTAATCAGCTGAGGGACATATCTATTGAAATGGATATTCCTGTTATCTGTTATGGCCTGCGCACGGACTTTAAATCACGCCTGTTTGAAGCCAGTAAAAGGCTGATGGAGCTGGCGGATTCGATAGAAGAAGTTAAATCTACCTGTAATTTCTGCGGACGCAAATCGACGATGAACCTAAAACATGTCAACGGCGTAGCTACAGTAGAAGGCCCTTCCATTCAGCTCGGAGCAGAGGAAATGTATTACCCCGCCTGTTATAAGTGCTATAAGGAAGCTGTTGCTAGATCACCGAAAAAGAAAACCCTAAAAGAAGCCTTAGCGAAAAAATAACCTGTTTTTCTCTAAAAATTCATTTTTCCAATGATAAAGATCCAAAAGTCCTTTTGGATCTTTTTTTGTAATGACATAAGCCGCATATAAAGCTTCAATAGAAGCAAGTCCGCAATCCGGATCGCTGCAGTGGGTCTGCCGGCGGGGATAGGCGGTTTTAATCCCTTTAGGCAGCGAGCGTGTGTTTTTCTGCAGGTCTATCGGCAAAGAGCGGATCATGGCGGCAGCATATTTCCAGGTGCCGTCTACGAGGAAAATGCCTAAATCTTTATCTTTTTCACTTAAAATGGGGCCTTCCAGAGTTAATAGAAGATAATTGCAGATATGCAAGGGCTCCAAAAGGGGGTAGCGCAGAAAAAGAAGGTCTTTCCGCTCTTCCAGCCCTCGTAGGGAGCATTTGCGCAGATTCTCTTTTCTATGACGGAGGATAATAGTCTTTTTTTGAGAAAACATGTGTCAATTAAATGAAAATTTAATATATCAAATATATAGAAAGTTTAACAAAAACATGGATTCTTTTCCATAAGGCAGTAGAATGAGAAAAATTCTTTGTTTATGCATGTTTTCTTTTCAAATATCTTTTGCCAGTATCCAATGGATCGATGATTATTCATCAGCAGAAGAAGAAGCAAAAAAGAAAAAACAGCCCTTATGCATTCTTTTTACAAAAGAAGGATGTCACTGGTGTAACAAATTACATGAAGAAATTCTCTCCAGCGGTGATTTTGCCAAAGAAGTGCAAAACCGATTTGTTTTCTGCAGACAATATTTTCCTTACACCAATCGCAGAATGAGCGAAGGCCTGCAGAAAAAATATGAGATTAAGGAAAAATATCAGATTACAGGCTTTCCCCAGATGCTCATTGTCGATGTTGACAAGGGGGTCATTTCCCAAATGGGGTATTTGCCAATTTCCGGAAAAAAATACGGGAAAAAGCTGCAGAAAGTACTCGCCGACTATCAGACGATCTCCAAAGACTTTCAAAAAGTGTTAAAAACCGATGAAAAGGAAAAGGTGCTGATGCACCTTTATAAGAAAGCGAAAAAAATTAACTGTCCTTACTTTGAGCAGGTTTTGTTTGAAGAGGGAAAAAAAACGGCGATGGCCCTGCATTTTTTAATGGACCGTTATCAGGCGATTGTCGATGCCGGTAATAAAAATTCTGAGCAGGGACAGCTTGTTCGTAAAGAAATAGAAGAGCAGAAAATTCAGGATCAGAAGGATATCCGCCTAAAATTGGCTCTTTTAGATTTTCAAGACGCCAGCGAGCTAAGCTCTGCAGATGAAGTTGTATTGCCGCTTGTAGAGTATATTCAGGACTTCGACAAGAAAGATAAAGACAATGTCTGGCGTCTTCGTATGATTGTCGCTCAATACTATCTATCTAAAAATGAGCTCGAAAAAGCGCTTGATTTTGCCAGGGCTTCTTACAAGTCTGCTCCCAAAATGGTGAAAAAAGAGATCACCAATACCATTTTTACCATTAAGCAGCGTGTGCAGCAAACATCCTCTAATTAAAGAAGGTTGGGACAGGTTCCTTCTTTACTGATCTGGTATAAGTTTTTTAATGTTGTTTCCGAAATCGCAGTTAGGGCTTCTTTAGTAAAATAAGCCTGGTGCGCAGTGATGACAACATTGGGGAAGGTCAAGAGCCTGGCAAAAGTATCGTCTTGTAAAACTTCTGTGGAAAGATCTTGGAAAAAGATATTTTGCTCTTCTTCATATACATCAAGCCCTAAATAGGAGATCTGCCCGTTTTTTAAGCCCTTGATGACTGCGTGGGTATTGATAAGAGCTCCCCGCGATGTGTTGATCAGCATCATCCCTTT
>CAZULH010000005.1:0-19867 GCA_964621105.1 uncultured bacterium | reverse complement strand
TCCTGAAAATCAGGAATTTAAAAAATTTTTTGATTTCCCGTTGATTTAAAAAAAATATTTGAGTAGAGTTTCAGCTGATTTTTTTTAACTTTCTTTCAAAATTAAGAGGAGAAAATATGCAAGTTTCTAACGTTTTTTCTAAGGAATACTTTCCTTTAACAGCTAAGATCGTTCCCAATAGAGAAGAACACTGGGCAAAAATAGCTGCAAAAGTTATCACATTAGCTACTATCATCATACCCACAATAACTGTAGCTTTAGATATGATTTATGATGTGCTACGGGGCGTGGCTTATGTTGGACGTTCTTTATTAAACCGTATTCGAAAAGATGCTCCAATTAGCGGTGCGTTAAGTGTTATGAGGAATTTTTATAATGAATTATGTGAAAATGGCATTTTATTCATTAGAGCTGATGCATTAGATAGATTAGGCCCAAATGCGCAATTTACAGAAAATACACCGATGACGGTAAGAGGTAAAAAGTTTGTAACGAGAAAAATCGACCATGTAGACGTCAAATCTGTTGCTGATTGGAGAAGTCAAACACATGGGAATTTGCATCTTTTCGAGCGTTTATTAAAAGTTCACACAGATACGCCTGAGTTCTTATTAGCAACCGGTAATGCATATCTTGACGGAAGTGCATTTGATAAAGACTATGGAAGAAGTAACGCTTATGGTATTGCTTTAATGCAAGTTCGTGAGAAGCTGCAAGGAACTGGAGTTATAGAGCGCCCTATGCTTGAAAATGAAGCAGGGGAAAAAATAAGACAGATGGATATGCAGTTCCCTTCAGAAATTGCCGATCTGCCTTTTGGCTCTCGACCTGTACAACCAGAGAGTTTAGAAACGGTAGATGAAGACGATTCAGGTTCTGCTTTTGCAGCAGGAACAGTCTAATTTCTTTTTGACTGACAACCCCTTTCAAAGAAAGATTTGAAAGGGGTTTTTCTTTTGATAAATCTTGATTTTTGATAGGTTTATCGTTATGATACTTGAAAATAAAAAGATTTTTTGGGAGCTATATATGAAAAAGAAAATACACCCTGCCTATCAGGAAGTGTTGTTTGTTGATTCTTCGAACGGGTTCAAGTTTGTTTGCGGGAGCACATTGCAGCCTAAGGAGAAAGAAGAATTTGAAGGGAAAGAATATCCTGTCTATCGTTTATCCGTTTCTTCTTCTTCCCACCCTTTCTTTACCAAGTCCAAGCAGTTTATCGATACGGAAGGACGTGTAGATAAATTCACCAAGCGTTATCAGATGCAGCAGCAGCAGGCAAAACAGGCTTTAGAAAAGCAGGAAGAGCAAAAGCAGAATAAACCTGTCAAAAAGAAAAAAGCAGCAAAGAAAAAGTAAATGGAAGAAAAAATTCAAAAGCTTCTTCTTCGATTTGAAGAAGTTGAAAAGCTTTTGAGTGGTGGCGATGCTTTTTCTGATCAGAAAAAGTATCGTGAGCTTACTCAGGAACATTCCTATCTTTTAGAATTAAAAGAAGCATGGGAATTTTTCCAGCGTCTTTCCAAGCAGCTTACCGATAATGAAATTCTTTTAAGTTCAGAAAAAGATCCTGAAATGATCGAAATTATCCGTGAGGAAATTGCCGATCTTGAAAAACAGATCTCGATAACGAAGAGAAAGATCGAAACGATTTTAGTGCCTCCGGACCCGAGAGACAATCGCGATATTCTATTAGAATTACGAGCGGGAACCGGCGGCGATGAGGCGGCGATCTTTGTCGGCGACTGTGTCCGTATGTATAACAGTTATGCTACCTATAAAGGGTGGAAAGTGGAAGCGCTGTCTGCTACCGAGTCGGAAATGGGCGGATATAAAGAATATATCATGAGCATGTCCGGGAAAGATGTTTTCCGTCATATGCAGTTTGAAGCGGGAACGCATCGGGTACAGCGCGTGCCTGCAACAGAGGCTCAAGGGAGGCTTCATACTTCTGCTATTACCGTCGCTGTCTACATCGAACCGGAAGAAGCAGAGATCAATATCGATCCGAAAGATTTAAGCATTGATACCTATCGGGCTTCCGGAGCGGGAGGACAGCATGTCAATACGACGGATTCAGCTGTACGCATTACTCATATTCCAACTAATACTGTTGTCTGCTGTCAGGATGAGAGAAGCCAGCATAAGAACAAGGACAAGGCTATGCGTCTTTTGAAAGCGCGTATTGCTGAATCGCTGGCAAAACAACATGCCAAGGAAATTTCTGTCCTTCGTTCGAGCCAGATCGGCTCGGGTGATCGTTCCGAAAGAATCCGCACGTATAATTTTCCTCAGAACCGTGTGACGGACCATCGTATTGATCTGACATTATACAAGCTGGATTTGATCATGGACGGGGATTTGGACGAGCTTACGCAAGCGCTTGTTCAGCATTATTATCAAAAAAAATTAACGCAGTAATGAAACTCTCAGACCTTCTTCAAGAAGGATATCGGTTATTACAAGAAAAAAAAATCATTGATGCCAAACGTTCATGTGAAGAAATACTTGCACATTTTTTAAAGATCAGGCGTTTGGATCTCTTCCTTCATCTTGATGAAAAAATAGCGGAAGAAAAAATTCATACAATAACAGAAGCAATTAAAAGAAGGTCTCTTCATGAGCCTTTGGCGTATGTTTTAGGAGAGGTTTCTTTTTATGGGTGTACGATTAAGGTTAACCCTCATGTTTTGATCCCTAGGCAGGAGACGGAAATTTTAGTTGATCTGATAGCAGAAAAGATCAAGGGACAAAAGAAAGGGAAAATACTTTGGGACATATGCACGGGATCCGGATGTATTGGAATAGCTCTGAAAAAGAAATTTCCTTCATTAAAAGTTGTTATCGGCGATATTTCAAAAAAAGCCCTAGAGGTTGCAAAAGAGAATGCAAACTTAAATCAGGCAGAAGTGCAAGTTCTGCAGAGCGATCTTTTTTCTTCATTTGAAAATAAAAAGGCAGATGTGATCGTTATCAATCCTCCCTATGTTTCAGAAGACGAATATCTTCATTTAGAGCAGGAAGTAAAAGAACATGAGCCGAAAATAGCGCTGACGGCAAAGGACAATGGTTTGTATTTTTATAAAAAAATCGCTCAAGAATTATTTCAATATATGGACAAAGGGCTTTTTTTTTGTGAAATCGGAAAAGATCAGGGAGAAGAAATTTCAAATATTTTTTATAATCATTTGCAAATTCAAGGAAAAATTATACAGGATTATGCCGGCAATGATCGTTTCTTTTTCCTTGAAATAGAATGATTTTCTTTAGTAATATATCTTTTTCTTTGTAAGGATAAATGGATGTTTGAAGCACTTACTGACAAATTTAAAGGCCTTTTTTCTAAATTAGCCAGAGAAAAGCAGTTTACCGAGAAAAATATCGCCGAGGCGGTAAAAGAGGTAAGGCTGGCCCTTTTAGAAGCGGACGTGAACTATTCCGTGGCTGGCGAGCTTGTGGAAAGAATTAAGAATGAGGCACTTGGAGACAAGGTTCTCAAGTCTGTCTCTCCGACTCAGCAATTTGTGAAAATTGTTTATGATGAGCTGGTCAAGATTATGGGCTCAGAAGAGGCCCCTCTTAACCTGCAAGGGCGGCCTGCTGTCATGATGGTCTGTGGGCTTCAGGGATCAGGTAAAACGACCTTATGCGCAAAATTGGCCCATTTCCTTAAAAAAGAGAAAAGAAAAATTTTACTCGCTGCCTGCGATCTGCAGAGACCGGCTGCTGTTGAACAGTTGAAACAGCTGGGTCAGAAGATCGAGACGGAGGTTTTTTCTATCGAAGGAGAGAAAAATCCGACAAGGGTAGCAAAAAAAGCTTTAGAGAAGGCAAAAGAAGAGTTTTATGATCTTCTGATCGTTGATACTGCCGGCCGACTGCATATTGATGAAGAATTGATGGATGAACTTCAAAAAATAAAGGCGATTGTTGAGCCCCACGAAATTTTATTTGTCGCTAATGCGACAACAGGACAGGACGCTGTGAATGCGGCAAGTGCCTTTAATGAGAAGATATCGATTACCGGATCGGTGCTGACGATGTTGGACGGCAATGCCAGGGCCGGAGCTGCCCTTTCTGTTCGTCAGGTTACCCAAAAGCCTTTGAAATTTGAAGGGGTAGGAGAGAAGATCGAAGATTTACAGGTCTTTAATCCAGAATCAATGGCCGACCGTATTTTAGGCCGTGGCGATGTGATCAACCTGGTTAAAAAGGCTAAAGAGCACATTGATGAAGAGGAAAGCGAAAAACTAGAGAAAAAATTACGTAAAGCGACTTTCAATTACGAAGACTATCTCAAACAGATGCGAATGATCCAGAAAATGGGATCGGTAAAAGGACTTTTGAAGATGATACCAGGTCTTTCTTCATTAAAAAATTTTGATGCATCAGATAGTCAGTTAAAAAAATTAGAAGCTATGATACTATCGATGACTATTGAAGAACGACAGGAAAAAACAGACTTAACACATGCGAGAAGAAAAAGAGTCGCTAAAGGAAGCGGAAATCGTTTGGAAGATGTTAACCGAATGGTCAAAAGCTTTAAGCAAATGAAATTATTTATGAAAAATATGCCAAGTAAAGGAGCAATTCCGGATATGCAACAAATGAAAGAACAATTAGGGAGGATGCCATGGCGTTAGTGATACGTCTTCGCCAGCAGGGAAGAAAGAACCATAGAAGTTTTCGAGTGGTTGTCGCAGATGAGAGATATCCCCGCGATGGAAAGTACATTGAGAAATTAGGATGGTATGATCCTCATCTAGAAAATGATAAAAACCTTCAGGTCGATGTTGAAAGGTTGAAGCACTGGATAGAAAATGGAGCCAGGGTTTCCGAGAGATCGCAGTCTATTTTGAAAAAAGCTGCGCCAGAAGTTATCAAACAAGCAATTGCTAAAAGTAAACAAAAGAGCAAATAAGGGAGAGGGGCGATGGAAATTGATATTCTATCACTATTTCCAGAGTACTTTAAGGGACCTTTTGATGTAAGCATCATCAAGCGCGCAGTTGAAAAAGGACTAGTAAGCATCAATCATGTGAATATTCGTGATTACTCAGATGATGAAAAACACCATAAGGTTGACGACCGTCCTTTTGGAGGCGGTCCGGGAATGGTTTTAAAAGCAAAACCTGTAGCTGATGCTGTTCGAAGTGTGAAAAAAGAACATTCCCATGTGATTTATCTTTCCCCGCAGGGAAAGAGGCTGAATGCAGCCAGATGCGAGAGGCTGGCCAAATACCCGCATCTTGTTTTGTTATGCGGAAGCTATGAAGGCGTTGATGAGAGAGCGCTTAAAAAAGAAGTAAATGAAGAGATCAGTATCGGCGATTATGTTTTAACGAACGGATGTTTGCCGGCAATTGTTCTTTTGGATGCGGTCATTCGGTTTATTCCTCAAGTTTTAGGACATCCGGATTCCGCGTATGAAGATACTTTTCAGGGAGGGGGATTTGACGGCCCTCATTATACCCGTCCTGAGGAGTTTGAAGGAGAAAAAGTACCAGAGGTGCTGCTGAGAGGAGATCCGCAAATGGCGTCATCAGAAGGGCTTGGAAAAAATGAGAAGAGTTAGGCCGGATTTATATACAGGACATTTATTGGATCAAGTGATGAAAAGTCCGAAAAAAGAAGAAAATTTAGCAGAAAAGTAAGGAGAAATTACAGTGAGTCGCAATCAAGTATTAGAAGCATTTGAAGTATTGCAAATGAAAAAACGACCGGAATTTTCGGTAGGTGATACCGTAAAAGTGCATACGAAAATTATCGAAGGGAAACGCGAGCGTATTCAGATTTTTACCGGCGTTGTGATCGCAAGAAAGGGAACAGGCGTTTCAGAGACATTTTCTGTTTATCGGGAAGCTTACGGCACCTGCATGGAAAGGGTCTTTTATCTGCATAGTCCCCGTGTGAGCAAAATTGAAATCGAGAGAAAAGGAAAAGTTCGCCGTGCTAAATTGAACTATCTGCGTCAGGCAACCGGTAAAAATGCAAAAATAAAAGAGAAGATCATTATAGAGAAAAAGAAAAAGGATATTGTAGAAGCGATCAAAACAGGTCTTCATGCGGAAAAAGTAAAGACAGAAGAAGAAAAAGCTTCTCAGGTTCAAAAATCTGAACCTTCACCGAAAAAGAAAAAAGAGAAAAAGGAAAAAGAAGAGAAGAAAGCTGAAAAAAAACCGGCAAAAGAGAAAAAGTCTGAGAAAAAAGAAGATTCAGACAAAGAAAGTAAATAGTAGTTTTGCTGATTTTTCCATAAACTTTTCTAAGTATTTTTAACTAAAGATTTAATTTGGCTGTTTGGTATAAAGTAAATACTTTATTTACCAAGAGCAGCCATGTCCCTTTTAAAAAAAGAAAAAAAGAGACTGCAGAAAATGAGCATATTTGAGCAGAGGCTCAAGTCACAAAATTATCATAAAATTGCGGGTGTCGATGAAGCGGGAAGAGGGCCTCTGGCAGGGCCGGTGGTTGCCGCTGCATGTATTTTACCTGACGATTTTTTTTTAGCTTATTTAAATGACTGCAAGCTTTTATCAAAAGTGCAAAGAGAAAAGCTCTATTTTGAAATGATCCATAGAAACGATGTGTTTTATGGGATCGGGGTGGTGGAATCTTCAAGGATCGATGAGATCAATATTCTTCAGGCATCGTTAGAAGCGATGCAGATCGCTGTCAACAATCTTCCAGTCCTTCCCGATTATGTTTTGGTCGACGGTAATTTTCTGCCTGATCTTTCCGTTTCTGGAAGGGCTATTGTAAAAGGGGACACCTTGTCAATTTCCATTGCTGCTGCTTCAGTGATAGCCAAATATACCCGTGATCGGATGATGGAGAAGTGGCATGAGAAATTTCCAGAGTACTGTTTTCATGAGCATAAAGGCTACGGCACAAAAAAACATCGAGAGCTTTTGCAAAAATTCGGTCCCTGCGAGATTCATCGCCGTTCTTTTTCGCCTGTTGCGTCCTTAGCAAAAAAAAAGTCTTAGAGTAAAATTTCCTTTTTCTGTATTTCGATATTAGGGGAAGATAAATGAAAAAACTTTCTGTTTATCGAAAAAAGAGGGATTTTTCCAAAACGGCCGAACCGAAAGGGAAAGTCAAAAAGACGGCAAGAAAGCTAATTTTTGTTGTTCAAAAGCATGCGGCCAGGCGCTTGCATTATGATTTTCGACTAGAGGTGGGTGGCGTATTAAAATCCTGGGCTGTGCCTAAAGGTTTCCCTAAAACATCGAAAGAAAAACATTTAGCGATTCATACGGAGGACCATCCTCTTGAGTATGCCAAATTTTTTGGAACGATCCCCAAAGGGGAGTATGGTGGAGGAACGGTTGCGATCTATGACAGGGGCCATTATGAAAATATCAATCGGTCCAAACAGGGCCGGCCGATGACGATGAAAGGGGCGATAAAAAAGGGACACGTCGAAGTGGTCTTACATGGAAAAAAGCTCAAAGGCGCTTATGTTTTAATTCATTTCAAAGATAAAAACTGGCTGTTGATCAAGATGAGGAAAAAATGACCTTGCCGATGCTTGCCGTATTAAAAAAAGAGCCGCCGAAAGACAAGGGGTGGCTGTATGAGAAAAAGTTCGACGGCATTCGCTGTATTGCAATGAAAAAAAAGAACAAGGTAACGCTTTATTCAAGAAACAAAAAGAAAATGAATGCCGCTTATCCGGAAATTGTCGCGGTCCTATTAGCGCAGAAAAATGATTTTGTTATCGATGGGGAGATTGTCGGAAGGGAAAAAGGAGAAGAGAGCTTTTCTGTTTTGCAAAAACGCATGCACATCAAAAAGCTTTCTAAAGAAAGAAAAAAAGTTAAGGTCTATTACTTTGTGTTTGATATTCTCTCTTTTGAGGGAAAGGACTGTAAAAAACTATCTCTTCTTGATAGAAAAAAGCAGTTAAAGAAAGCGCTTCATTTTTCATCGGTTGTTCGATATACGGCCCATAGCATGAAAGATCCGAAAAAGGCGCTTCTTTTGGCAAAGAAAAATAAATGGGAAGGCATTATCGGCAAGCGTGAAAACAGCAGGTATGTCAGAGTGCGCTCATCTAACTGGATCAAGCTCAAATGTGTAAATAATCAGGAATTTATCATCATCGGTTATACCCGGCCGCAGCGCTCAAGGAAAGGGTTCGGCGCTCTTTTAATTGGGTATTATGAAAAGGGCTGTCTCAAGTATGCAGGCAAGGTCGGCACGGGCTATTCGGAGGAATTTTTAATAAGTCTTTCCTCAAAGTTAAAAAAAATGGAGATCAAAAATTCTCCTGTTTCAGAAACGATAAAAGAAAAAAATGTGCATTGGGTCAGTCCCAGGCTGGTCGGAGAGGTCTCTTTTACCGAATGGACCAATGACGGCAAGCTTCGTCATCCGGCCTTTTTAGGTCTGCGCAAAGATAAATCTGCAAAACAGGTTACAAGAGAGAGGGCGAAATGACAAAAGAGATTAAAAAGATCAGGGTGTCCGGCCAGACGATTGAAATTTCCAATCCTTCGAAAATTTTATTTCCAAAGTCTAAGATCACTAAGTGGCAGGTGGTGCAGTATTACAAGAAAATAGCCAAAAAGATGCTTCCACATATTAAAGACCGGCCGATTTCGATGATGCGTTACCCCAATGGCATAAAAAAGGAAGGTTTTTTTCAGAAGAACGTCTCGGACTTTTTTCCTAAATGGGTAAAGACGGTATCGATCAGGAGAAAAGAACAGGAGAATATCCGGATGGTGATCTGCAACGATGTAAAGACATTGGTCTATTTGGCTAATTTAGCCTGTATAACGCCTCATGTCTGGCTTTCAAGAAAAGACAGGCCAAACCTCCCCGATCGTATTATTTTTGATCTGGACCCCGGAAAAAAGGCCTTTTCGAGCGTTATAGAGGCTGCATATATTTTGAAAAAGATTTTGGATAAAAAAAAGATGCGCTCGCAAATTATGACGACAGGCTCAAAAGGGCTGCATATCATTGTTCCCATAAAAAGAGGGGACGACTTTGTCAAAACAAGGAAATTGGCCAAAGAGATAGCAAAAGAAGCGGTAGGGTTAAATCCTAATCTTTTGACGATCGAGCCGAGAAAGGAAAAGCGCAAAGGCAAAATCTTCATTGATTATCTTAGAAACGGCTATGCGCAGACGGCTGTTGCTCCTTATGCCCTGAGGGCCATTGAAAAGGCGCCTATCGCCATGCCCCTGTCCTGGGGGGATTTAAAGAGAAAAGGCTTAGGGCCGCAGAGCTATACCCTAGACGATCTACTGACTAAGTAGTTGTGTTTAAGTAAAGGCCTATCAGTTTTTCTCTGATGTATCCTGAAAGATTTCATCGACGATTTTTTTCATATTTGCAGAAAAATCCTTCGAATCGAAAAGATTGTGATTGGCGATATTATTTTCATCTAGGGCTTTTTCTATCTTATGTTTAATGTCTTTTTTATCTTCTACAATTTCTGCCAATTGATAATAGCGGGCCAGACTGCAGTTGAACTTTTCAATCTGCAAAGTTTGGTTGGTGCCGTCGATGACAATCGGTTTTTTCATATTGATCGCTTCTAAAAAGCTATTGGTACCGGATTTAATGATCAATAGATCGGATATGGCCATTAAATCGGAAATATTCGGGGTAAACTCGACTACGGTCATAGAAAGGTCGGGGTTAAGCAGTTTTTTCTTCAATTGCTTGTTTCTTCCGATGCAGACGATAAAATGCAGATCTTTTTGAGAAGAGGACATCTCTTCAATCCATGTTTTTGTGCCTGCTCCGCCAAGGCCTCCCAAAGAGAGGAAAACCACCTTTTTATCAAGAGGTATCTCCCATTTTTCTTTTAGGGCCCTGCTATTTTTTTCTTCGAAGAACTGCGCTCTCATCGGAAAACCTATGGGCCGGATCTGATTGGGACCAAAAGAGAATTGCGGGAGGGTCTTGGAGATTTCTTCATGTGCAAAAGAATACAGATAATAAGTATTGGCCATCGGCTTTTTATTGATGAGGGCGTTTTCAAATCCGTGGCTGGCATAGGATTGATCGAGATCGGTAGGGACAATGATAAAAGGGATGTTCAGCTTTTCCGTTGCCTGGGATATGGGGTAGTTGACAAATCCGATTACGGAAATGACCATGTCCGGCTTTTTTTTCTTTAAGTAATGATAGGTCTCTATAGTAAATTTATTCTGGTATGTTTCAGAAGATAGAGAACGGATAGCCTGCTTGGAGAGGAAGTTGCTGATCTGGTACCATCCGTTTTTTGCGATAAAATTAAAAAATTCCTCTGAGGACTTTCTTCCTTTGGTAAGCTTGCATATCGGATCGTGTTTGGAGATGGTTTCTTTCATGTAGTCGACCACTTCGATATCGTAGGTATTTCCCAGGGTATCGCAAAGGGTCTGCGTAGGTGAGCGGTGGCCTCCTCCGATATCGCTTGTAAAAATAAGAATTTTTTTCTTTGTTTGTTTTTTTAGAGTACTTGTACAGGAAAAGAAAAAAAGAATAGAGAAAACAATTGTAAAGAATAGTAAATATTTTTTCATAATTATTCGTTTTTCTATCAATTATACAGAACGGATGAATTATTTATGGATTTTATCTAGAAAAACATGGCAGATATCGGCAAGAAAGAACCCGGAAAATATCAAAATAAAAATTGATTGATGGCTTTTGATAAAAAGAAGCAGGTTTTTCTCTTTTAAAAAAGAAATTTCAAAAATGTAGGCGACCGCAAGAGCGGCTAAAAACAGCCATAAAACCCGTGTAAGGGTACCGAATAATACAGAATGAGAAAGTCCTCGGTGAGAGAAAATTCTTGAATACAGCCTAAAGGGCAATGATAAAAGACCCCTTAGTGAAAATAATCGGATTTTATGGGCCAGGTCCATATCGGGGTTCATAAAAAGAGAGGCGTAGCAAAAGCTTAAGGAATAGACGGCTATTTCTTTTTCCTTGAAGTGAAAGAAATACCATAAGGCGAATAAAGATAGGGGAAGGCCGATAATCAGGTTGAAAAAGGTGTGAGTTTTATATTGCGCCATGTTTATTAATATAATTATTTCTTGAATTTATGACATCTCTTTGGATGAAAATCCTTGTTTTTTCTATAATTAGCCTCTAGTATTTCATCATAGGTGTTTATGTCTTATAGCATGACAGGGTACGGCAAGGCGGAAGTGGTCTTGCAGCAGGGTACGATTTTTATAGAGCTTCATTCGGTCAATCGCAAGTTTTTAGAAATTGCAAACTATCTTCCCAAGGAATTTTCTTCTTTGGATATGGAGATCCGCAAAGAGATAAAAAAGCACTGCAGCCGAGGACTTGTTAATGTCCGTTTGCAGTTTTTAGAGACCAAGCAGGAATTTTTCTACGATACGTCTTTGGTAAAAAACTGCTATAAAAAGCTTTGTTCTCTGGCTAAAGAGCTTGGTTTTTCCAAGGAAAGCATTTCCTTTCCTTTTTTGCTGGAGAGCTGCAGGATGAGCCCCATGTTAAAAAGTCAGGAAAAGGCCTTGGTATTTAAGGGTTTGAAGGAAGCTCTTGCAGATTGGAAGAAAATGAAAAGATCAGAAGGCAGCGTATTAATCGCCGATATAAAAAAACGGACGGCTTTATTGGAAAAGTGGATGGGGGAAATACAAAAACTGTCCAAATCGATTTTCCCGCAAAAAAGAAAAGAGCTGATCGAAAAATTTACCTCTGTCTTTGCTATGGATGCATCCCTTGAGACAAAAGTGGTGCAGGAAGCTTTTGCCCATATTGAAAAGATGGATATAACAGAAGAAATAGTGAGGTTTAAAAGCCATATCGCTCAGATGAAGTCCCTTTTTGGCAGGGAAGAGGCCATGGGAAAAAAAATGGAGTTTATCCTCCAGGAGATGCAAAGGGAGATCAATACAATTTCCTCTAAATCTTCCAGTGCAGACATATCTAAAAGGGTAATCGATATCAAGTCGGAGTTGGAGAAAATCAAGGAACAAATTCAAAATATTGAGTGATGATATGGGAATAATTAACAAGCTGTTTGTGTTATCAGCGCCTTCCGGTACGGGGAAGAACACCCTGTTAAAAATACTTTTAAAAGAGATGGATAATATTGAAGAAAGCGTCTCTTATACGACAAGAGCGCCTAGAAGCGATGAGACCGATGGCGTCGAGTATTTTTTTGTTTCGAAAGAAGAGTTTGAAAAAAGAATCCAAGAAAATGACTTTTTAGAGTATGCTAACGTGTTTGGAAATTATTACGGGACTTCAAAATCACAAGTTAATGGTATATTAGCCAAAAATAAACATGCGATACTGGTGATCGACACGCAGGGAGCTATGAAAGTCAAACAGAAATTTCCTGCTGTTCTGATCTTTGTGCTGCCGCCTTCCTTAGAAGAGCTTAGAAGGAGGCTGCAGGAAAGAAACACGGAAGACGAGCAAACGATTGAAAAAAGACTTTCCTGGGCGAAGAAAGAGATAGAGAAAAAGGACGCCTATGACTATGTCATTATTAATGACCAGCTAAAAAAAGCTTATCAGGAACTGAAGTCCATAATAATAAAGGAAGAAAATAGTTAAGGAGACAAAATGAAAATTTATTATACAACAGAGAGATTGAAAAAAAAGTCCAAGTCATCCTTTGATTTGGCAAAAGCGGCCATACAGATGGCGCGCAATAGAATTGCTCGTCATCAGGACCATTCGTTAAACGACATAATAAATCTTTTAGATCAAGAAGAAGTCATTGATTTTTCAAAAGTAGAAAAAGTGGAAAAACCGATAGATGAAGACGAAGAGTAGAAAAAAAATTCTCATTACTTCCGCCCTTCCCTATGCCAATGGGCCGATTCATTTTGGGCATATTGCCGGCGCTTATCTTCCAGGGGACTGTTATGCGAGATTTGAAAGGTTGATGCACAATGATGTCGTCTACATCTGCGGATCGGATGAATATGGCGTTGCTATTTCATTAAGCGCAGAGATGGCGAAAAGAACTCCTAAGGAACATGTGGACATGTTTCATAAAATCAACAAGGAGTTCTTTAAAAAGCTCGATTTTTCTTTTGATCATTTTTCCAGAACGACAAGTAAATTCCATCAGCCTGTAGTGCAGAAATTTTTTAAAGACCTCTATGAGAACGGATATATCGAAAAAAGAACGGAGAAGCATTTATTTTCAGAGGAAGAACAAAAGTTTTTAGCCGACCGTTATGTTGTCGGCATTTGTCCCAAATGCGGATTTGAAGAGGCAAGGGGAGATGAATGCCAAAAATGCGGCGCCAGCTATGAGGCAACAGACCTTATTTCTCCTAGATCCAAACTGACCCAATCTCCATTAAAACTAAAGCCCAGCACACACTGGTATCTGCGTTTTGATCTGTTTAAGGAAAAGCTTTTAAACTGGATCAAGGACAAAAAATGGAAGCCTAATGTCGAACATTTTACCATGCAATATATCAAAGACTTAAAAGCAAGAGCCATTACCCGCGACGCCAAATGGGGAATACCTGTTCCTTTAGATGAAGCAAAAGACAAGGTTTTATACGTATGGTTCGATGCGCCTATCGGGTATATTTCTGCAACGATGGAATGGGCCTCGTTAATGCAAAAGCCGGATAAATGGAAAGATTACTGGTTTGATCAAGAGACGAAGCTTGTTCATTTTGTCGGAAAGGACAATATTCCCTTTCATACGATTTTCTTTCCGGCCATGATCATGGGCCAGAACGACCCTTATGTCCTGCCGGATCAAGTTCCTGCCAATGAATTTTTTCTTTTAGAGGGAAGGCAGTTTTCCAAGTCTGACGGCTGGTATATCGAGCTGGATGATTTCTTTACCAAATATTCTACCGATCAGATCCGCTATTATTTAGCTTCCAATGCGCCTGAGAATCAGGACTCGGACTTTTCATGGAAGGAATTCGGACTTCGATGCAATGCGGAGCTTTTAGGTAAATTCGGGAATTTTGTTCACCGTGTGGTAACTTTTGCTAAAAGCCGCTGTAATAATCATGTTCCTGCCTATAATCTACAGGCAGAAGACATGGCCTTTTTGGAAAATATTGCAGACTGCATCACTAAAGCGGAAGATGCTTATTCCAACTTTCAGCTTCGCAAGGCTTCACAGATAATTATGGAGCTGGCCCATTTAGGAAACACCTATTTTGATAATAAAAAGCCATGGGTTCTTGCAAAAGAAGAAGCTACAAAAGAAGAGATGAATACGGCTATTTATTGCTGTTTAGAGTGTATCAAGTCTTTGGCCTTAATTGCTTATCCGATTATCCCTACATCTTCTAAAAAGATATGGGAGACCTTGGGATATGAGACAGATATTGAAAAAGAAGGCTGGTTAAAAATTAAAAAGGAGAAAATCCTTCCTTCACAGTCTCTTCGCGAGTCCAAACCTCTTTTTCAAAAAATTGAAAATGAAATGATAGAAGAAGAAATTAATAAATTAAAAAAATAATTTTCTCATTTATTAATAATAGGAAAAAAATATGTCTATACCTTCAAATATTGTTTTTGCTACGCAACCTCGAGAATTATTAAAAATTGAAAAATTCCTGTCTGCTTCAGAACGTATAAAAGTTGTCGCGCAGATTAGTGCGGTAGATTTGGTGTTTCAAATTGTTTTTAAAAGTTCTTTAGACGATTCAGTTTGTGCCGATTGGCGTTTAAAAACATCATTCCATGATATTCTTGCTTTAAGGCTTCGTTCAAACTCTTGTGATCAAATAGATCAAGAGGGTGAGTTAGCCTATTCTGTTGAGCTGTCTATTAATCTTAATCAAGACGGTAGAGTAGCAGAGGTGATAAATAACCAGATGGTTGAGTTTTTAATTCCTGATGTTATTCAGTACTGCTCTAGATTATTAATTGCAGCAAAACAAAGAAATATTATTTTGGTTACTCCACATGAGCGGAACTATCTTCGCAGGACATAGTCTCATTTTTTTGTAAAAAGTGACAGAGTCCGGTATAACGTTTTTGTGCTTCCTGATTTTTTACTGCAATGGCAATAGCCTGTTTGGTTCCGATTAGGATCACCTGCTTTTTCCCTCTTGTTATAGCTGTGTAGAGAAGATTTTTGTATAACAGCTTAAAATGACTGGTATGGATGATCATGATTACGCAGGGGCATTCACATCCCTGATATTTATGGACAGAGCAGACGTAAGCTGATTGTATTTCATCGAGTTCGGAAAAATCATATTCTACAAGCCGGTTGTTAAAGGAGATGGTCATTAGCTGTTCAGACAGATCGATATGAAAGATTTTTCCGATATCTCCGTTAAATACGTTTTTAGAATAATTATTTTTGACCTGCATGACCTTATCGTTGATATGAAACTTTCTTCCTCCTTTAAAAAAGGGCTTGTTGGAAGGATTCAGAGTCTCTTGCATAAGGGGGTTTAGAATATCTATGCCCAACCCGCCTTTTCGCATGGGCGTAAGGATTTGAATATCATCAATCGGGTGAAAGCGTTTTTCTTTGGGGATAACATTTGAGACAAGATCGATTAACTTATTTTGAATTTCCTGGTGGTCTTTGATCTCATAAAATTGAAAATCGTCATCTGGCGAAGACAGATCAGGGAAAATCCCTTCATTGATCCTGTGGGCATTATAGATGATCTTTGATCCTTGGGCCTGTCTGAAAATCCGTTTTAATCGAGTGACCGGCAGGGTTTGTGATTTGATCAGGTCGTTTAATACATAGCCTGCGCCGACACTGGGAAGCTGGTCGCTGTCGCCGATAATTAGAATACGCGTATGGGAAGGAACGGCCTGCAATAGGAAGACCATCAGCATACTGTCGATCATGCTGGCCTCGTCGATAATCAGAAGGTCGCATTCTAACGGGTTTTCCTTATTCTTTTTAAACCCTTTCTGAGAAAAGTCAAATTCCAAAAGGCTATGAATAGTGGAGGCTTTTTTTCTGGTGATTTGCGAAAGCCTTTTAGCAGCCCTTCCCGTTGGGGCAGCCAGGGTAATCTTTTGGGTCAGCCATGAGGTGATCTCTAAAATGGCTTTGGTAATGGTGCTTTTACCTGTTCCCGGGCCTCCGGTGATGATATGGATTTTTTCTTCAAGACTGGCTAGAACTGCCTCTTTTTGTTCTTCGGCCAGCTTAATATGCATCTGATTCTCTACCCAGTCGAGCGCTTTTTTCTTGTCTACTTCTCTAATCGAACAGGGAGAAGTTTTGATGCGTATAATTTCTTTTGCGATCTGTGTTTCAAAATAATGGTAGGATTTTAACCATAAAAACGATTTTTCTTCTTCTCCTATCAAAAAAGAGGTCCTTATCACCTGATTGGTGAGGACAAGCTCTTTTAGCACTTCTAAAATCAGAGAAGTGTCGACTTCCAGTATCTTTTCAGCCAGGGGATAAAACTCTTCTTCTAAAAAACAGCTGTGACCGCTATTGGTAAGCTCGATCAGCACATATTCGATTCCGGAAGCAATCCGTTTGTTAGAAGTTTTCTCAAAGCCCAAATTTCTGGCGATATTGTCAGCAATCTTAAAGCCGATGCCAAAGATGTCCTGGGCCAGTTGATAGGGATTTTCTTTTACTTTCTGGATACTTTGTTCTCCATAGCGCTTGTAGATCTTCTGCGCATAGGCAGGGCTTACCTGGTGAGACTGTAAAAAGATCATCACATGGCGGATTGATTTTTGTTCTAACCAACAGGAAGCGATAATCTCGATTCGTTTTTTGCCGATACCCGGGACTTCTTTGAGCCTTTGCGGGGTATTATCGATCACTTCCAGGGTATTTGTTCCAAATTTATCAACAATTTTTTTTGCATAGACAGGGCCGATGCCCTTAATTAGGCCTGACTCTAAATATTTCTGGATGCCTAAAACAGTAGCGGGATATTGGGTCTGATAAGAGGAGACGGAAAACTGCTTGCCGTAGGAAGGATGATTTTTCCATTCTCCCTGGCAGGCAATGGTCTCTCCGGGCTGTATCGACGGCAGAACTCCTACAATCGGCGTAGGCTCTTGTTTCTTTTCTTCCTGCAGCTTAGCGACCGTGAATCCCGTTTCGTCAGAAACGAATGTAATCGTGTCGATATAGCCTTTAATCTCATCCATGGAACATAACCGGAATTTCGCTATCTATTGAATCTTTTTTAGCGATATCATGCAAATAAAATATTTGTTTTTCCATCTTCGCAAAATCCATTGCAGATAAAACTCTTTTTTTTTATGCTTATACTAATATTTTTTTTCCGGATTAGCTCAGTGGTAGAGCAGTTGACTGTTAATCAATTGGTCGCTGGTTCGAATCCAGCATCCGGAGTTTGAAAGCCCTCTCAATTGAGAGGGCTTTTTGTTTAAAAAACTATAATATATTTATTTTCCTAATAACTGTTTTAAAAAGATCTTTTGACCAAAGATCAATTATTGACGGATCTTTAATAAAGTTAATGATATCGTTTTTTGCTGATGTAATATCTAAGTTAGATATTTTCTTGTCAAAAAGATCTATAAGTTGATCTTTTGTTAGTTGTTGATTTTTTTTCCAGAAACCACTTTGAATTAATCTAGCTTTTAAATAATTAATATTTAAAGAGACGTTTCTTGAAATAAACCAAATTAAATCATACCAATCTCTTCCTTTTACTCTTCCTTTCCATTCTCTACATAAAACGGCATGTATTTTTCCTGCAAACAGATCTTCTAGACGAAAAGTTTTAATAGAAAATGGATAAGGTAATAGTAGTAATGAATTCTCAGTAACGGCTCCATCTGAAGGGGGATCAGTATCAATTTCAAAACGAATTTTTATTAATTCATCAGGATGTATATTTTTATTCAATCCTTTAGGAAGGCCTATTAAAAATAGATGTTGTATTGTATTAATTTTTATAAATGCGGAATCAATTGCACTTTGTTTAGATTTTTTCTTTTTTTCAACTTGTGCAATAAAACCAAAAGCTTCTAATTCGTCTTTTATAGCTTCTTCATATTGAGATAAATCGAAATCTATATCAGGTTTTAATAGAGAAAAATCTAAATCTTCTGAAAATCTATCTAATTGATATAAAATTCTAAGAGCAGTGCCGCCATAAAAAGCTGCTTTTTCAAAGAATTTAGCTCTCCATAGTCCTAAAAGAGCTATTTCTTGTACAACTTCTTTAATAGCATTTTTGTAATCTTGTACATTTTTTAATTCATAACGTTTTAACATCTGAAGCAAAGCTTCAGATGCATTTACCTTTTTAATATTTGCCATAATAAATTTACATTTTTGTTTTTATAAATTTTTGAAAGTTCTTCACTTAAGGAAACTTTAAATTTGCCTAGTTCTTTTGGATCAATTCTCATAGATTCAACGAGGTATTGATAAAGATCCTTTTTGGTTTTAAATGGTTTAATTTTTGATAGATAATCAGCTAAAGCTTTTTCTTTTGTTGCAATAAGAAAATGACTATTTTCATCAATAGATTCGATTGCAATGCCAATAGGATATTTTGAAGGAGCAACATAATAATATATAAAATTACCTACTGGAGTTGAAAATTCTTTTTTTCTTTTATTAGAAGCGCAAGTAACTCTAACAACTTTTTCAGGTATAAGATTGTAATAGGATAAAGCATATTCAAAAGAGATATATGAAGGGCCATACAAAAGATTAGCTAGAATTTCTAAGCTATAAGGTCTATTTCTGTACTCTTCTCCAAAAATATAGATGCCTTTTTTAACACGAATCAATTTATTCGTTTTTAACAATTTTGTTAATTTATCCCTGGGTTGTTTGTAAGAAGATAGGCAACCCATAATATAAAGATAATCTAATTCTTCGGTTTTAGCCTTTTTTCGAATAGATCTCATGATATCCATAGTTTTCTCCAGTATGTCTATACTTTATCGACTTTCTGGTTTTTTGTCAAATTAACCGCTATGTCTTTATTCAATAGAGAGATTGGATTAAATTAAGTTCCTGATTTTTAGTTGATTAAAATCATTTTTTTTATGAATTATTAAAAAACAAAGAATTATGTTAATAGAAGAAAAATGGTTTTTTCAAAAGTTTCTTTCAAATTTATCCAATCAAAAGTTCGTAACGTAACCAGTAACTGGAGTTTATAGCCCCTCATTAAAAAGGGGCTTTTTTTAGCTTTAAAAAAAAGGATAAATTAATATTTTTCTAAAATTTATCGATGAGGAGGAAATTTATGCCATTATCATCAGGTTTTTCAATCGGTCCTACTACGGGGTGTTTTACAAGAGAGAGAGCCGATTTGCCGCCTCCAAGTGAGGCTCTAGCAGAATTTCTTAGATCAGCTCCAGTAGGAAAACTTGGATTACGAACTCCAGAAGAGTGGGTGCAAGTACGTGAAGGGTGGAAGAAATTCTCTCAACCAGCGAGTGATATGGCTCGAGCACAATATTTTGATCTTGTTGAGGAAAAATTTTATGATGAGGTTAGGGCGCTTGTTGCGACTCCTAAAACTTATAATTCTGAACATAAAGACAAGCTGCTCGTTTATATTCATGGGGGTGCGTTTGCTCTAGGTTCTCCAGACCATCTTTTCCCTGTTTTTTCTCAAGTTTCTTATGAGACGGGATTAAGAGTGATTGCTATTGATTATTCTTTAGCTCCTGAACATCCTTTCCCTGCAGGAATTGATGATTGTGAAAAAGTTGTCTTGGCTCTTGGCAGAGAGGGGATAGATTCCTGTAATATTGTGCTGATGGGGGATTCTGCAGGAGGAAGTTTATGTTTGGCATTAACAAACCGCATGGAGATAAAGCCTGCTGCTCTTGCGCTATTTTCTCCAATGACAAAAGGAACAAAAAGTGAAAGTTATGATGGGAATGGGGACCCTCGTATTACATATGAAATGAGTATTGCCGCTGCTTTACATGCCTATAC
>CAZULH010000004.1:1961-20939 GCA_964621105.1 uncultured bacterium | reverse complement strand
GTAGGGCCACGCCTTTCCATACCTGCAATATCTCATAGAATACATTTGCAAGCTCATTTTCAGAAGAAGCTATACGCACAAGCGGATAGGGATAGGGAAAATGGGAAAGGTCCTCTATCTTTTCATTAGAAAAAAGATAAGAAAAACTCATCCTCTCAATTCCTTCATCAATAAAGGAGGAAAAGCTTTGATTCTCATCAAAAAACGCTTTGTCCATCCATCGATGCAATATCGATACATCGTCAGGTGAAAATTTCCATTTTTTTTGAATCAGCGCATTATCAAAAAAGACCTTCAGAAGCTGTTTGCGTTCTTTTTTTTCTACTAATGAAAAAAGCAGCTTCATTCCGTTAAACAGTTCGCTTTCATTTTCAAGAGGAAGATGATAAACACTAAACGGCACATCAATTTCTTCTGCAAAAACCATTTGGATAAAAGGATAATAGGCAAACATATTCGGAGCGTAAACAGAAATGTCCGATAGCTTAAGGCCAGGCTCCTGTCTAAGAAGGCCCAAAAGATAATTTTTTAATACCTCTATTTCCCTTTTCCTGGTCGTATTGCAAGTAAAACAGATCGAAGCATCTTTATTAGAAATCTCTTTTTTTTGTTTTCGTAAAAGTAAAAAATCCTTCTGTACCTCCTCTAATAAGGTCGTCGGTTCAACATCAATAAAATCTTCAATGACATATCCTTTATCATCGAAATTCATCAGATGCTTTTTCCCCATTCTTCCCAAATTGGCCAAAAGAAGGTTGCCTGATTGAATCGTCTCTTCAATCGCCTGCAGTTTTTCTTGAGATATGCTTTTTTTCTTATACACATTCATCAAGGCTTTTTTCTCATAAAAAGAATATAAATCTTCCCAGTAGCACATCGTCGGCGCAACAAAATACTGAAAAACATGGGCCTTGGAAGAAAGGCTGGCGATCCATTCATGAAAAACTCTGGGAAAAAAATGAAAGCCGAAAAAATGAAACTGATATTGCTGCAGATCAGCTTGTATGGGGAGAGAAAGGATATCCTTGGGAAAAAGAAATTTTGATTTGTCTATCTGCTCATAAATATTTTTTTGCCAAAGATAATCTTTTGGCCACTGATCAAAAATGTTTTCACCGTACTGTAAAAAAAGAGAAGAGAGCTGCTCGCATAAGGCCTCTTTTTTCTTTTCCTCCCCCTTTTGCGATAAATACCGACGCAAGGGATGGTCATCTGCAAAAGAGCCCTCTGAGGATTGAATAATCGAATATACCTGCAGCATTAAAGCAAATTTTGAAAAAAACTTTAGAGGATTATCCTCCAGACGGTCAAAAAACTCTTTTACAAAATCATTTAAGGAAAAAAACTCGATCCCGCAAGCAATGGCTGTATTTTCTACGCATTGCCCCTGCAGCCATTTTTTAACAATCGGATTGGGTACAATAACCCAGCGCTTAGTAGAAAATTTTTGATTTAAAAATAAATGATTATGCAAGTATTGATATAGTTTATTTAAATCATTGCTTACATGTATTAACGAACCAATTTGCATGACGAAAAAGATTGTTTTTTTATGTTATTCAAGCATATCCTAAGTGCTGTTGTTGTCAATAAAAGGGTGAAAAAATCTTTACATGAGCTTAGCAACTAGAGCAAAAAAAAGGTCTTTTCATTTTTTAAACATCACCCAATTCCTGGGTGCTTTAAATGATAACCTTTTTAAGCTGCTTGTCATCTTTCTTTTAATCCATATTAAGGGTGCCGAACACTCCAGCACAATCGTATCTCTGGCCGGGGCCATTTTCGTTATTCCCTTTTTATTCTTTTCCTCTATTGCAGGAATTTTAGCCGACAAGCTAAGTAAAAGAAATATCCTCGTTGCCATGAAATTCTTAGAAATTGTGATCATGGGATTTAGTATAATCGCTTTTTCTTTTCACTCTGTTTTCTGGAGTTATTTCTTACTTTTTATGATGGCCTTTCAAAGCGCTTTGTTCGGTCCTTCAAAATATGGGATTATTCCGGAAATCGTAGAAACCCATAACGTATCCAAAGCGAATGGCATTCTAACTGCAGCAACCTATCTGGCTATGATCATCGGATTTTCCGGAGCCTCCTTTCTGGCAGATATAACCAATAGAAACTATGTCTTGTGCGCTTTTGTGTGCGTCTTTATTTCTATCCTCGGATTTTTGGCCAGCCTGAAAATTGAAAAGACCCTTCCGCAGCGATCAACAAAAAAACTCAGTCCCTTCTTCTTGTATGAAGTGTATAAAAGTTTGCATTTGAGCACGAAACGCCCTCTTCTTTTCTGGTCGATCTTGAGCTCTTCTTTCTTTCTTTTTGTGGGCGCATATGTGCAGCTAAACGCGATCCCCTTTGCTATGGAATCTTTAAACTTAAGCGAAATAGGGGGAGGCTATCTTTTTACAACAACAGCCATAGGCATTGCATTAGGGGCTATCTTTTGCGGCCGTTTGCTAAAAGACAGAATAGAACTAGGCCTTTCCTGCTTAACAGGCTTTTTCATGTCTGTTATTTTTCTGTTGCTCTGGATCTTTGCGCGCTTTTTATATATCGATATCGCTCTATTTGTATTCTTGGGCTTTTTAGGAGGAATGTTCGT
This sequence comes from uncultured bacterium, assembly GCA_964621105.1. Lineage (GTDB taxonomy): Bacteria > Chlamydiota > Chlamydiia > Chlamydiales > SM23-39 > CAZULH01. The sequence goes on along the minus strand of CAZULH010000004.1, from coordinate 18,334 downwards.
TATTCCTTTTGACACCTTTATTCAGGTACGCAGCCCCGATCAAAAACGAGGCCAGTTTATTGCCACCAATAATTTCTTGAGTTTTTTAGGTGTATTGTTTGCTGCTATTTTTCTATTTCTGATCAGTTCGGTCTTTGAAATTAAGGCTGCCAGCGGTTTTGCATGGATCGGTCTTTTAGCTCTTGCCTTCAATATCTATATCACTTCACAAATGGCTGATCTTTTCTTTCAGTTCGTTGCTAAAAAAATCTTATTGAAGTTCTTCTACTTTAAAATTAATCAGATACCCAAACAAAATGCCTTTATTATACTAGATAAAGGTTCATGGAAACGATATACGCTGATGTTCACTGTTTTTTCTGATGTAAAGTTTTTAATGCCAAAATCTACTCTTGGTCTTTTTCGCTCATTTTTAAAAACATTTTATTTCTTCTCTCCAAACGCCGAATCTTTAGATACTGTTTTTAACAAGTCTCTAAAATGGCGAAGAAAAAATACTTCCTGCTGCCTCATCACTAACGGCTCATATAAGGACGAATGGATGGATAGTATTCAAGAGCGTTATGAGAACATCTATTATTTACGTATAAAAAAAGAAAAAATTCGAAAAAGAATTTTGGGATACTGGTATAATAAGTCCCAATATTCTTTTCATTTTCAGGAAAAACCCTTTCATTAAAAACGGACTTTTGCCGATACGGTCGCTGATCTTTCATTGATCAAATGAAATTCGGTATCCATAACAATCGACGGCCCCATAGAAACAGAAGACCCGAAATACACACCTATCCGATGGCGTTCTTTTTGCTCTAAACGATAGGAGATATTCTGCGCGCGCTTTAATTTAAAATCCATGTCGCGTATATCTACACCTATGTAAGGGATCATCGAATAGATCTGCACCGATAAAGCGGCCGCTATCTGCCACTGTTTAAAATAATACTTCAGATTAGGCTCAACAAGGGGGACCTTGTCACGCAGTAAAAACCTGCTTTTAGCATCAAATATCATATACTGAGCATCGAGGCCAAAAGATACCGGCCCCCTTTCAAAAACAACGGCTTTTGCTCCTGCCTTATAAAAAAGACCGTCCTTGCTTTTACCTTCAAATCTTTGGTTTTGATAGAAAAATCGCGATCGATAACACCCTGAACCAATATTCACATAAAGATCAAAACGCTCAAAAAGGTTTAATGCAAGAGATCCCGAAGAAACCGTTCCCCACATTTTTGACAAACGATAGGACTGATCGCGATATCTTTTTTGAAAACGCAGCTCTTCGTCGGAAGAAACATAGCCGTAGCCGCCTACATGAATATTAACGGGATTCGTATCAGAAAAAAACCACCCTTCCTGTAAAAGAGCCGGCGTAGCAGGATTACCGATATATGTACAAAAGCCTTTGATAAAGAAAAGAAGAAAAATAAGAATCTTTTTTTTCATTAGAACCTAAATCCGCCGTAAATCGTCAATGCGGCCTCATCAAAAAACCTCGCCTCCAAATCAACGGCGTACCATTTACCTGTGGTGGTAGCATATCCGATAACCATACCCAAATGATTACGGCTTTTCATGCGCAAATTTGATGTGTCATTGTCAGAAATTATTGTTCCAACTGTTGCCAACGCCGAATGAGCATAGGAATATTTAATTCCGATGTAGGGAACAAAAATATCGATCTGATGCGAAACAGCCAGGCTGCATTGCCATTCGACAAATTTTATTTTAGCATTATCAACAGAATAGGAAGCCCCATTTTTTGTCAGCCAAAGCATACGGGGATGTGTAAAAAAATATCTTCCGCCAAACGTCAGCTGCGTCTTATTCCACTGCAGCAAGATCGCGTCCAAACCTGCAGCCCAGGCAAAATTATACTTAGATTCCGATTCAATATATGAAAGCGTCCCAAAAGAGTTTTCTACTCTCCAATCAGAACAAATTCTCGCTTCGCCTAAAACAGCAAAAATATCACATCGATTAACAAAGTTAACCGTACATTTGGCAGCATTGGTATCGATAGCATAATGATCGATCCTGCGCATATTGTCTGCTCTTTGCTTTAATCTTCTGTCGGTAACAAAGCTTCCTTCATAATCGGCCCGGAAATCAATCCAGCTGTCCTTCGGGATAAAAAGACCTTCCTGTATCATGTTAGCGGCAGAAGGGTTGCCTACGGGCGCTGCCGGCAGGGCAGTAAAAGCTAAACTCAGAACAAGTCCCCATATTAAAGGTTTCATCGATCCTCCAAAAAAACGATAAATGTAAAAAAAACATATAACATAAAGAGTGAATATATTTCTTGATATATTTAAAGGAATTTTTCTTGTTTGTCTTTTGGATAAATTGGTGTAAAATCCAACAATAAATTAGTATTATTGTTGATTTTTAAGGGAGAACACACATGAAAATCTATGTCAATAACAAGGAAATGGAAGTATCTGATTCCATAACAGGAATTGAATTAGCTAAAGAACTGCAGCTGACCGCTCCCGATACGGCCCTGGCCATGACTATCAATGGGAAAAAGGTTGATCTGGCTGAAAAACTTAAAGCTAATGACCGTGTAGTTTTTATTTCTTTTGAAGAGAAAGAGGGTAAGGAAATCTTTTGGCACACCTCTGCCCACGTGCTTGCACAGGCTATCTGCCGGCTATGGCCGGATGCCCAGCCGACTATCGGACCTCCTATTGAAAATGGCTTTTATTATGATTTTGCCAACCTAAATATTTCCGATAAGGACTTTGGTAAAATTGAAAAAGAAATGAAAAAAATTATTTCAGAAAACTATAAGCCCGAGCGCTGCGTTTTTTCTAACAAAAGCGAAGCTAAAAAAGCCTTTGGCAATAATCCCTATAAAATGGAACTGATCGATACAGCGCAAGGAGATGAGATTTCTACCTATAAACAGGGCGAGTTTGCCGATCTCTGCAGGGGGCCGCACTTACCGCAGCTTGGAAAAATTAAAGCTATTAAAATATTAAAGACAGCCGGCGCTTATTGGAGAGGCGACAGCACAAAAGAAATGCTTACCCGTATTTATGCCATATCCTTTCCCGATAAAAAAATGCTTGCTGACTATCTGCATTTTTTAGAAGAGGCAAAAAAGCGCGATCATAAAGTAATAGGAAGAAAACTAGACCTTTTCTCTTTTCATGAAGAAGCTCCGGGCATGCCTTTTTACCATCCTAACGGCATGGTTTTATGGGAGGGGTTAACTACATACATCCGCGAATGCCTAAGTAAAGATTATGAAGAAATAAAAACCCCGATCCTCCTTAATAAAGAGCTATGGATACGTTCCGGCCATTGGCTTCATTACAAAGAGAATATGTATACAACAGAAATCGAAAACCGTGCAGCGGCCGTAAAACCGATGAACTGTCCCGGGGGAATGCTATATTATAAGACAAGAACTCACAGCTATAGGGAATTTCCTTTACGCGTTGCTGAAATCGGAAATGTTCACCGACATGAAAAATCAGGTTCGATCAACGGCCTGTTTCGCGTCCGCAGCTTTCATCAGGACGATGCGCATATTTTTATGATGCCCCATCAGATCAAAGATGAGATCATTAAAATCCTACAGATGGCCGACATGATTTATTCAACCTTTGGACTTTCCTATCGTTTGGAATTATCCACACGGCCGGAAAAATCAAAAACAATCGGAACAGATGAAGAATGGGAATATGCAACTAACGGCCTAAAAGATGCTCTTGATGCATGGGGCCATCCTTATAAAATCAATGAAGGCGACGGTGCTTTTTATGGGCCTAAAATCGATTTGCATATCGGGGATGCCCTTGGAAGGTTCTGGCAATGCGGTACCGTTCAGGTAGATAGGGCCCTGCCGGAAAATTTTGATTTAGAATATATGGATCCTTCGGGAGAACATAAACGTCCGGTTATGATTCACCGCGCTTTATTTGGATCAATTGAAAGATTTTTAGCTGTAATGATCGAACATTTTGCAGGAAAATTTCCTTTATGGATCAGTCCGATCGGCGTTCGTTTGATCCCGGTTGCAGACAGACATGCGGAATATGCCAATAAAATTAAAGAAGAAATAAAAAAACATCATATTACCTGTGATATCGATGCAACACAGGAATCCGTGGGTAAAAAAATCCGCAATGCGCAGTTAATGCAGGTTAATTACATGTTAACCGTCGGGGATCAGGAAGAAAAAAATCAGACCATTTCTCTTCGCACAAGAGATAATATTGTTCATGGTGAGTTGACACTAACACAATTTTTAGACAAAATTGTAAAAGAAAAAGTAGAACGTAGTTTACGCTCCCCTTTTGAAAAACAATAAGGAATTGTTTGATGAATAATATTATTGCAATAAGCAGTTTCAAAGGTGGAACTGCTAAGACATCAACATGTCTAAATATCGGCGCTGCTCTAACTCTTTATCATAAGAAAAAAGTTTTATTAATTGATTTTGATTCACAGGCCAATCTAACAACAGGCCTAGGTTTTGATCCTGATGAACAGGACAGTATGGCGCCTGTTTTTCAAGGCGAAAAAAAAGTGGAAGAGGTGATTTTACCAACCTCTGTAAAAAATCTATACCTGATACCCGCCGACACCTGGCTGGAGCGAATTGAAGTTACGGGGCCTCTTGCCGCCGACAGATATTCGCATGAACGATTAAAGCATATCCTCAGCCCGTTGAATTACGATGTTATTATTATCGATACGCCCCCTTCCTTATGCTGGCTTACCGAATCGGCCCTTATTGCAGCCCAGCATTCCTTAATCTGCGCAACACCCGAATTTTACAGTATAAAAGGACTGCAGCGGCTATCGCATTTTATCAACAACATTTCCCGCCGGCACGCATTAAATGTTTTAGGGATAACCCTGTCTTTCTGGAATAAAAGGGGGAAAACGAACGAAGATTTTGAAAAAGTTATTGAAGCTACTTTTCCCGGAAAGCTTTTATCTTCCAAAATTCGAAGAGATGTTGCTATTTCCGAAGCTTCCATTTATGGAAAGCCCATTTTTCTTACCGCGCCTAAAAGCAGGGCGGCAGAAGATTATCAGCGTTTAACAAAAGAACTAATCAAGCAAATGTAAAGCGGCTTTACATGGAGTATGGCATATGGCTAAATTCAACGATCTTTTAAATCTTAGGCTGAGAAAAAAATCTGCTCCGCCAAAAATGGGGGCCCTTGCTGAAAGATCAAACAGCGGCAATCTATCCAGTTTTTCCGGGGTTTTCCGTGTCGCCTCATTAAGTGATAAGGAAAAGAGCGTTCTTTCTGAAATTTTAAATAACCATAAAGCCAAAGAAAATGTCGATGTAGAGACTGATTTTGATCAGCTTGTAGCCATTACGTCTGAAGTTAAGTCGATAACCAACCAGGCCGTTTTACTTCACGGCGAACGCATACAAAAAGCGCAAAAACTTCTAAAAAATTATGAAGAAGGCGCTTTCACCGCATGGCTGATCGCTATTTACGGCAACCGGCAAACGCCTTATAATTTTTTAAAATATTACGAATTTTATACATCGATGCCTCAGGATTTACATCAAAAAATCGATACCATGCCAAGACAGGCCATCTATACTTTGGCCAGCCGTGACGGCGATGTTTCCAAAAAGGAAGAAATCGTAAAAAATTATGAAGGCCAGGCAAAAAATGAGCTGATCACAATGATCCGAAAAGTTTTTCCCCTGCAGGATCAGGATCGGCGCAATTCCAATATGGCCTATCAGGTCATTCAATTGATGAAACAGGCTAAAAATAATATCGAAACGCTTTTGTTCAAACCGTCAAAAGCAGAACAAAAAGAAATTGAAACTTTGATCAAACAGATAAAATTTCTTCTCAAAAAGAAACTCTAATTTAAACGCATGCATTTGCTTCTGCAATTGCTTTTTCAATGATTTTCTTCGATTGCCCGGATGGAGAAACAAGCGGCAGCCGAAAGATGTTTTTGCATCTATTTAAAAAGCTTAGAGCATATTTTACGGGCTGGGGGTTTGTTTCAACGCCCATACAATCAATAGAGGCCTGCAGCGCTTTTTTAATGGTTAGGGCTTCTTCAAACCGTTTCTTTTGACACAGGGAGACCGTTTGCTTCCATTCTTGAGGAAAAACATTGGCAAGGACGGAAATAACGCCGCAGGCCCCTTCTTGCATCATTGCAATAGTTAAATTATCATCTCCGGACAATATGTCTAATGAAGTAGCCTTTCTTTGTTTTTCAAAATAGGCCATATCGCAGGAAGCTTCTTTAATAGAAGAGATATTCGATATTTTTTCTAACCGTGAAAAAAAAGCAGGAGCTAACAGCGTTCCTGTTCTTTTAGGATGGTGATAGACGATCGTTGGCAGTCCAACGTTTGCAATATTTTGAAAATGTAAAAAACAGCCCTCTTCATTTGGACGGTTGTAATAAGGAACAACAGCCATACACCCGTCGACGCCAAGTTCTTTTGCCTGTTTTGTGAGATCAACCGATGTTTGTGTACAGTTCGTTCCTGTACCGGCAATGATAGGAATACGTCCGGCCGCCGCTCTCACTCCGACTGCAAAAACATGCAGTTTTTCCTCATGCGATAACGTTGGGCTCTCGCCTGTAGTGCCTGCCAATACAATAGCGTCTGTCTTACATTCTATATGCCATAGAACAAGTTCTTCCAGGGCCTTTGTATCAACGGTATTGTTTTCAGTAAAAGGCGTTATTAGCGCAACAATTGATCCCTTGAACATAGGCCCTCCAAAAAGATTTTTAAAAGAAAAATGTACAGGTATTATATGTTTTTTGCGAGGTTTTGATAGGCTTTTTTTAAAATTTTCTGCAGTTTCATAAAGGAAACGTAATGCTCATCCGCTTTTTCACAGTCTTCCCTTATTTCTTTGGAATGAGGCAGGATCTTTTCTTGTTCTAAAAAAAAGCGTGTGTTCAACAGATCTTTTAGATGATTTTTTTTTCTCATAACTTCACCCGAAAATAAATGATGCTGGCAATCAGACTTGCAATACCTGCGGAAATAAAGGTCAGCTCCTTTGAAAAATGGACAACAAATCCCCCGACAATAGGACCTATGGTCATCGCTAACGACTGCATCGACTGACTGATACCCATAATTTTTCCCTGCATCTTTTGCGTAGCCATATTCGATATAATGCCGGTACAGATCGGCCATGCGATTCCGCATATAAACATCGCAAGGCTAACCGTAAACATCGTCGCCCACATGCTGCGGGGAAAGACAACAAAAAAACAGCATGCGGTAAAAATCACCAAAACAACTTCCAGAACACGAAAGGAATAATTTTTAAATATTTCTTTCTGCACCAAAAAAGAACCCGCAACCCAACATATGCCCATAAAGGCGGCCATATTTCCGATCTCAGAATTGGTAAATTGAAATTTTTCAATCACCAAAACAGGCGTAAACTGCATGAGGATCACCCAGGCAAAGAGATATAAAAAATAAATCGCATAGATCGTTTTTAATTTTTTGATATGCAGGGCCTGAGAAATATTTCTTATGCTTTCTAAAAGATCAAACTTCACATTTTTTTGGTGAGCTGTTGTTTCATAAAAAAAGAAGATCAAAAAGAAAAAATTGACAAGGCTTAAAACAGCGGCCATTAGCAGGGGAACGGCTGCAGAAAACCATGCATAAATTGTTCTATCGGAAAATTTTCCTCCGATATAAGGACCGATAATAAATGCAAATCCGGCAAGGATAGAAATATAGCTGAAATTTTTAATCTTTGATTTTTCATCCATGCTTAAATCGGAAATAGAGGCCATACAGATCGAAAGATTACCGGAAAAAACACCGGAAATAATCCTGGAGAAAAAGAGCAGTCCCAAACTATGCGCATGTATACTCCATGCGCTTAAGGCATACCCGAAAAAGGTTAAAAAAACAGAAAGTATCAGCGCATTTTTCCTTCCGTATTTATCTCCCATTTCTCCTAAAAGGGGTGAGCCGAAAAACTGGGCAATCGGATAGGCGGCCAGGAAAACACCCAGGATGGCCGTACGTGTGGTTATCTCAATTGTTTTTGTAAAAATTAAATTTTCAGGATCTAAAAATAATGGCGCGAAAATAGGAAAAACAATGCACCACCCCAAAATATCGACAAAATATGTAAATAAATCCAAATCAAGATTAAAAAATCTGCCAGTCTATCGGTGTAAGATGATGACGAATTAAATAGTCGTTGGTTTTTGAAAAATGCTTGCATCCCCAGAAACCGCTAACGGAATAAAAAGAAGGATGAGCAGCTTGAAGGATCAGATGATTATGCTTTTTAACATTTAAGACGCGCATACATTTTTCCTGCGCCGATTTTCCCCACAGTAAAAAAACAAGATGCTCTTTTTTATCGGCTAACAGTTCGATCACATGGTCGGTAAAAGTCTCCCATCCTTTGCCATAATGCGATTTAGGGGAATTAGCGCGTACGGTCAGTGTGGCATTTAACAAAAGCACTCCCTGCTTTGCTAAGGGAAGAAGATTGCCTGTCTGAGGAAAGGTGATCTTTACGTCATCCACCATCTCTTTAAAAATATTTTTTAAAGACGGCGGCTGCGAGATATTTTCAGAAACGCTAAAGGAAAGGCCATGGGCCTGCCCCTTGCCATGGTATGGATCCTGCCCAACAATCACCACTTTTACTTTAGAGAAAGGCGTTTGACAAAAAGCCTGAAAGATCTGCTCCTCAGGAGGATAAATTTGCGCCTGTTTTCTTTCTTCTACAAGAAAGTTCTTCAGATCTTTCATATACGGTTTATGAAATTCCTCCTTAAGATAAGAGGCCCATTCTTTTTCCATATACATAAAAAGCTCCCTTTCTTGAAAAACAAAGAAATAGTATAATATCTTTTTCTTTCAATAGAAAAGAAGTCTTTTTTCTGGGTGTAGCGCAGCTTGGCTAGCGTGCTTGCATGGGGTGCAAGAGGTCGGAGGTTCAAATCCTCTCACCCAGATATTTTTTATCAACGGCATGTGGAAAACCCTGATCATAACTCGTCAACAATTTTGTTTATAACCCCCCTTTTGTTTATAACCCCTAGTTTTGATCAAAAGATAAACAAGTTATCAACACAAAAATTTAATTGATAGAAGCCGCGAGTTATGAACAAATCCACAGCCTCTGAAGAAGAAGATACTTATATATAAAATATATTCAGAAGAAAGGACAGCCCTTCTTTTTTCGTGCAACAGATATAAAAATCCCCTATACTGGGCTATAAAAAAAGCCTATGACCAAAACGCATCCTCAAACCTTTTTTTCACATATTCCAGAAAAGTTACAGGAATTATTTTCTGTTGAGCATGTATGGGAAGTGATGGAAAATTTTGAAAAATGGTGGAAGGATTTTTCTTTTGAAAAACAAGAGATTGCTTTTTCCGGAGTAACCTTTGAAGACTCCCAACATATATATATTGGAAAAAATGTAAAGATAGAAGCCGGCGTACATATTAAAGGGCCCTGTTTTATTGGAGATAATTGTGAAATACGGCAGGGCGCGTATATCCGCGGCCATGTTTTTCTTGATGATCATTGTGTTGTTGGACATTGCAGCGAGGTGAAAGCCTCTATTTTATTATCAGGCGCCGCTATCCCCCATTTTAATTACATCGGCAATTCTATTCTTGGGCATAAGGTGAATTTGGGAGCCGGCGTTATTTGCGCCAATTACCCTCTTCACGGAAAGCCACTATCCATTCGTATCAAGGACAAGGTCTATCCTTCTAACTTAAAAAAGCTGGGAGCGATTATCGGCGATCATGTGCAGATTGGATGTAACAGCGTTATGAATCCCGCAACGTTTATTGGAAAAAACTGTATTGGCTATCCTCTGATTCGTTTGCATGGGTGGATTGAAGAAGGCAAGCGAATGAAACAATCAACTGTATAAATCTATATGAAAACATTAAAAAAGAAAATTCAGCTGCTAGGATATCGAAAAAAGATTGATAAGGGAATCGAGGAATATTTTTCTTCTCATACTGTTAGCGGTACGTTAACAGAGGCCTGTTACTATGCGATATCGGGAGAGGCAAAACGATTAAGGCCGATATTAGTGATGCTGATAGCGGACGAATTATCTTTGGGCGTTGACGTTATGCCGGCAGCTTTGGCGGTAGAATTTTTTCATACGGCCTCTCTGATTGCAGATGATCTGCCGTGTATGGACAATGAGGAAAACAGAAGGGGCAAAAAGGCGATACACTTAGTTTACGGAGAAGACATTGCCCTGCTTAGCAGCTATACATTTATTGCAATGGGCTATGAGATGCTTACCAAAGCGGCAAAAAAGATGAGAGAAACAATAACAGATCCGTCGCAATGTGATTTTGCTGCGATAGAAGCCGTAGAAACGTCTTCCAGATGCGGGGGCTTGTCTGGGGCTACCCACGGTCAGTTTCTTGATCTGCGCTTAAAAGAGACATCATTTGATGAGCTTATGCAGATCGTTCATGAAAAAACTGAGGTCCTTTTTGAAGTTTCTTTTGTTTTAGGCTGGCTTTTCGGCGGCGGCGACAGAGAAAAATTAAAAACTGTCCGTGAATGTTCCCATCATTTTGGAAGGGCCTTTCAGCTCATCGATGACCTGTTAGATGAAGAGGAAGATAAAAAATTCGATCACAAAAATATTACCAAGCTGATTGAAAAGCAGCAGGTAATTACATTGATCAACAAAGAAATAGATGCCTTTGAAAAAACGTTGCAGGAACTACAGCTTTTTTCTTCTGTCTTTTTGGAAATCATACAGATGCTTAGAAAAAAAATTCATTCCACATCGATTTTCTGATCGATGCCGGTTAGTTTGAATATTTCTTTCACATGCGGCTGCGTATTTTTTATGGAAAACATATCATGTTTTTTTTCAGCGGCGTTAGCAGTCCATAGGGCTAATCGTAAAAAAGCGGAAGAGACATAATCGATATTTTGCATGTCGAAAACAATTTCCATTTCCTGGTCCTTTAATTCGGTAATTTCTTTGGCGAGTCCGTCCTGGATATTTTCTGCATTAACAGAGTCCATTGGTTTATGAAAAACAAAACTGATTTTTTTTCCGTCTTTGACGATTTCTACCTGATTTTCATCTCCTAAAAACATATATGGCCTATTGTGTAACCGTTTCTTTTTCTTTTACAGGAGCAGGTTTTAGTTTTTCATATATTTCTTTTTCTATTTGCGTACTTAAGGAAGGATTTTTGATAAGTTCTTGACGAGAGACTTCTTTTCCTTGGCCCAGGCGATTATTCTTATAGTTGAACCATGTGCCTTTTTTCTCAATTACGCCCAATTCTGCGCCGACATCTAAAAGCGAAGTTTCTTTGGAGATGCCCTCATTGAAGTATACATCGAATTCGGCAATGCCAAATGGAGGAGCCATTTTATTTTTGACGATTTTTACGCGCGCACGGCTTCCGTATTCACGGTTGTCTGAAGTTTTCAGCGTTGCAATTCTTCTAATATCAATACGGGTTGATGCATAGAACTTTAAAGCTCTTCCGCCCGTTGTTGTTTCGGGATTGCCGAACATAATGCCTATTTTTTCCCGTATCTGGTTAATAAAGATTGCGCAGGTATTGCTTTTGGACAAAGTTGCCGCCAGCTTTCTTAAGGCTTGCGACATCATTCGTGCCTGCAGCCCCATAAAAGAGTCTCCGATCTCGCCGTCGAGCTCACTTTTAGGAACAAGGGCAGCTACAGAGTCGATTACAATGACATCGATAGCGTTGGAGCGGGCAAGTGTTTCTACTATGTTTAGAGCCTCTTCTCCTGAATCAGGCTGGGATATAAGCAGCTCATCGAGGTTATCGCCTATTTTTTTTGCATAAGAAGGATCTAGGGCATGTTCGGCATCTATGTAAGCGGCCAGTCCTCCTCCTTTTTGCGCATTGGCAACAATATGCATGGCAAGAGTGGATTTACCGGAAGACTCAGGGCCATATAGCTCTACGATACGTCCGCGGGGAACCCCGCCTATTCCCAGAGCGATATCTATCGAGATAGCTCCTGTTGGAATCACATCGACTTTGTCTTTAAGGGTATTTTTCCCAAAAGCCATAATGGCGCCTTCGCCAAACTGCTTTTGAATGTGGGCTACGGCGAGCTCTAATGCTTTCTTTTTTTCTTTGTTTTCCACTTGCGACATAGGTGACCTCTTTTTTATTAATAATTAATAGATTGTATGTGTTTTTTCTTCTCGTCAAGCAGAAAATTTACACAAAGCTTTTGATCGACAGATTAGCAAAATTCTGCTATTCTAAAATTAAGGATATGTAGAGTTATCTATGCAGTTATTAGTTGGAGATGTTGGCGGAACTAAAACGCACTTAGCGATCTATGAATATGAAGATGAGCTGATATGTGTAAGAGAAAAGAGGTTTCCCAGCCAGAGATATTCCTCTTTATATGATATCATTCAGGAATTTACCAAGGATCAGGACCTTCATATTGCTAAAGCCTGCTTTGGTGTTGCAGGGCCTGTTAGAAATGGCCGCTGTTATACGACTAATTTACCTTGGCTGATCGATGTGGTCGAGCTTTCTTCCAAGCTGCAGACTCCTGATGTTTTCTTATTAAACGACTTAGAGGCCGATGCTCATGGTCTATTAGAGCTTTCTCCTAACGAGTTTTTCGAATTGAATAAAGGCAATCGCCGCCAGGAAGGCAATGCAGCGCTAGTCTCTGCGGGCACAGGACTGGGAGAAGCGGGCCTTTACTGGGATGGTAAAAAATACCGTCCTTTTGCCTGCGAGGGCGGACATAGCGATTTTGCTCCTCAGAGTGAAGAGGAGGTTGAATTATTTTTCTATTTGAAAAAGAAATTCGGGCACGTTTCCTACGAGAGGGTTGTATCAGGGCCGGGTCTGGCCAATGTCTATGAATTTTTGGTAGAAACAAATAAGATTAAAAAACTTCCGGAGTTTGAGGAAAAGGTGCGCATCAAAGATAAAGCGGAAGTTATTTCAGATGGAGCCCGGCTCGATAATGATGAAGGCTGTCTTAAGGCCTTAAACATGATGATTGCTATCTATGGAGCTGAAGCTGCCAATTGTGCGTTGAAATATTTTGCTCTTTCCGGTGTCTATTTAGGAGGGGGGATTGCCCCTAAACTTCTAGGCCAGATGAAAGATGGTCTTTTTATGAGGGCTTTTATCAGCAAAGGAAGGTTTTCTTCTATTCTTCATACGGTGCCTGTAAGAGTGCTTCTTAATAAAAGAACGGCCCTTATCGGTGCGGCCGCATATGCTTTAAGTCATTAAAAATCAAGCCAGACAGAAACAATTAACCCTTGTGTTGTTAGGGCATTGGGCTCTTTGCTTATTCGACTGCTGACATTATCTTTTAATGCCCGCATTTGATTTTGATTGAAATAGGTGGAAAACTGATAGCCCAAAAAAAGGTTGAAATGCCAATTTTGATAATTAAAAAAACGGCTCCATTTTACCCCCGCTTCCAATTGGAAATTAGGAGTAAGGGCGCTTAAAATATTTTTCATGTTTGTATGGAGTTCCGTTTCGGTATAATCCTGTTTGGTCGTTGTCCGAAAACGCTGCCAAAGAATAGCTAAAAGCCCTTTGCCGTATATGGAAAATCCTTTACCGAAATAATAATCGATAAGAACAGCCGTAGCCGGCCCAAACATATAGGAGCGGCTTCTATTTCGGGATTCTAATATCACATTTGATTCTTCCGCATAATGATAAATGGCATTATAGCGCTGATTAATCCATCCCCCTTTAAAACCGGCCTGTGCTGTGAGCGTTAATTGTTTTCCGACTAGATAGGGTCTTTCTAGCAATAATAACATTTCATCGATCTTCACCTTCCATTCGCCTTTGGCATTTCCCGCTCCTTCAAAGTTGCTGTTATCCATCCAAAGGGGATTAAGATAGGTATTGGCATCAGCAATGACAGATCGATGATTAGAGCCGTGATATCGCAGATATTCAAAGAAGATGTTCCAATGATCATGACTCATTCTGATGCCGGCATCTAATTTAAAGCCCAAATGGAAATCTTCTTCCATAGGGACCATAGAGGCCTGTTTGGAAGGAGTTAACTGTCTGACTGAAGCAAGATCGGTCCCTGTTTCTTTAGCCTGCAGATAAAGCAAAGAACAGGAAATAAAGGTTTTCCAGTTGCGCTGTACCTGTATTTGCATAGGATAATTATATCCTGAGGGCATCTCTGCCCAACACCAGAACGGAAGGACAAGTACAAGTAATCTTATTGCCAAGAAGGTTGTTTTTTTCATGTTAGGCTTTACAAATTAACTCTAATTTATCTATTAACATTTATAATATTAAAGAGTCTTGAAAATTTTTAAAGCTAAAAGAATGTTTTAAGTGGGATTTAGTATAAATAACGAAAAAAAAAGCCGCAATTTTTCAATTGCGGCTAATTTGTGTTAAGAATCTAACGGTATTGTTAGAAATCTAAACGCAATGATGCGGTAAGTCCTTGGAACATAAGTGCTCCTGGGTTCTCTCCGCTTCTTGCATTTCGTGCATCGATTAATGCGCGAATTTGGTTTTGACTGCTCCAATAATGGAAAGAATATCCTGCACTGATATCTAAGTGCATTCTATTACTCCAGAAATATACTCCATAGGCTAAGCCTGGATTAATTTCGAAATAAGGAGTAACTGCATATCTTGTTTCATCAATATTGGTATACAGGTTTTCGATGATAATGCCATCATCCTGTTGATATAAAACATTAAACTTCTGCCAAGGTAATGCCAGAGCTGTATTTAAAAACATTCTAAATCCAGCACCTAACAGCCAATCGGTATCAACACCCATTCTTGGGCCGATAAACCAACCGCTTTGCTTACCTTTGTCTTGAATGATCTGCGTATAAGGAGAATCCAAGCTAGTCGTGCTGGTCATATGTTGGGATGAATATCCTCCTCGCAGACCGAAATGAGGTCTGAAAGTCAGATTTTTTCCAACATATTCACCACGGAAAAACTCTAGGTCTCCCATATCGAGGCGAAGTTTCCATTTAAACTCAACATAAACAGCATTTTCTGCACCGCGCTGCGGATAATACAGCAATGATGTAAGTGTTGTTCCAGTAAGTCTGTCAAATTTACTTGTATCAGAACTTCTGAACCAATGGTATCTACCTAAGACACCCCAATTATCAAAGTCTGTTAAAAATCCTAAAGCGGCATTAAATGCTGATTTATAATTTAAATTAGGATGGACAATTTTGCCTTGGTCTGTAGTAGGGTTAGTATAAGAATATTTGGCATAATCAAGGCCATATTCTTTTGGCTGCCAATAAAGGTAGCTGCCCTCTACAAAGAAATCAAATGCACCTGTTGTATCAATTCTTCCGGGAGCATTATAGGCTCCTAAAAGCTGATTTTTATCAACAGCATGTCCTTGATCGTAAGGCTTACGCTGTTCCACCTTGTCTTGAGTTCCCTGCGCGTCTTGCTTTTGGTTATTATTTGAATAACCAAAAAGAGAGCAGGAAGCAATCAAGCTAGCTATAATCAGCGGCATTTTTTTCATTTTATTTACTCTCATTTTGATCTCCAATTATTATGAGTTTCTTTAGAAATCGAGTCTTAATGTTGCACTTAATCCCTGAATTGCTAAATCACCAGGATTTTGTCCGATACGATTATTAATTGAATCGACTAAAACTCTCATCATGTTTTGATTCCAAAAATGATGAAACTCATAAGCAACGGATAAATCAATATGCCAGTTACTGTTGTCAAAATATGTACCCCAGCCTAAACCAGCGCCAATTTCAACATATGGGTTAATAGTTCCTAACTTATCTTTATAGTTTTGGTTAAAAACTTGTGGATTCGTATACAACTCTTGTTTTGCAGTTGTTGTAAACTTCTGATAAAACAAGCTGGTTGCTAAGTCAGCAAACATTCTGAATCCGCTGCCAAAAATCCAATTGGTGTCTAATCCAGCTCTTGGACCAACTAACCATGAATTAGATTTGTTTTTTGACATAACATTTGTACCAGCATGTTTATAATTGATGTTGAAACGCTGATCAAGCCAGCCGCCTCTTACACCAACATGTGGTCTGAATGTTAATTTAGTTCCTACATAACATGGTCTTGCAAATTCTAGATCGATAAAATCTAGTTTTGGGCTCCATTTTGAGCTTGTACTACCTATGGTTCCATAGCTGTACAGCCAGAAAGGAGTTAAAGAACTCATGTTGGCAGGTACTGTTGCGTTTTTGGATACACTCAAATGCATGCGTGAATATTCCGCATATATTTGCCAGTCATCCATTGTTGTATTCCAACCCAAACCTACTCGAAAAGCAGGATCATATTCTGTAGCCATATTTAAAATACTGGCACGATATGCGGTTGCATC
>CAZULH010000004.1:0-1951 GCA_964621105.1 uncultured bacterium | reverse complement strand
AGGGCTTTGACACAAGCTCGATGCTGAACCTTGAGGTTGCATCACTGGATACATATCTTCCGATTTCCATTCCTTTTTGTGACTCTGTCACCCAAAGAAATGTACCGGTGACGAAGAAATCCCAGCAATTTCTTACATCAATTCTTGCTGGAGCGTTATAAGCTCCCAGCATTTGATTCTCTTGGACTGCGTGTCCTTGATCATATAGCTTGCTGTTGTTGCTTTGGCCATTCTGCGCGCAAAACCCAGAAGTTGCTACAAAGGCTGCAGCAACAAGCATCGGCAATTTTTTGGTTAAAAATTCCCTCATGTTCATCTCCATTTTTTCATACAATATCTTATTTCCAAGCCTAGCTTGAAACAAATTACTAATGATCGTACTCGAAAAAAGATTTAAAGGTCAATAAGTCAATTAGAATTTTTTTTTCACAACAACAACGCAACCAAATAAAGTCATTTTATCCAACGTTTTATAACAAAGAAATCGCTTATATTTTTTTCGAAAGGACAATTATTTAGCGGGATTTTTTTTTGCTGAATCTCTTTCAGTCTTGTTTTTAGATTTGATAAAACAACGCCATGGCGTTCTTTGCTTTCAATACAAGTTTGCTGATTAATTATAATTATGACGTGACCCGGAAAAAGAATGATGTCTAAAGGACGGACGATTTTTTCTATTTCATTTTTTTCAATGGTCAGGAAGTTTCCAAATTGAAATAAATCGGAAGTATTTCTTGGCGTATAGCCATTGGTTGCCTCATATAAAAGTCCGGAACAGTCTACTCCTTTAAGAATCCAGTGATTGTGCATGTGTTTGGGAAGATCTGTTTTAGGCGGATAGTATTGAAGCAGTTCAGCGATTCCCCTGCTCCAATTGCCTCCCCATATATAAGGAAGCCCCAGGCATTTTTTCATTCTGCTTAGTATTATATGAATAGGAGGACAGGCAGTTGAAACAGTATCAGTGGTTGTTGGCCGTGAAAAGCGCTCATCAATATATAAAGGAGAAAACAAATAGGATGAAGAGCTAACTTTTAGAATGTGCTCTTGGCATTTGTTGATAACTTCAAAAACATGTCCTTTCAGTGCGATATATTCGATTGCGCGGATATGGCCCTTATGATCGGTTGCTAAGGTTTTTCCGTCGTTTCCGCCAAACACATCTTTAAAGTGAGGATGATTTAGTACGGGTGCGGGTTTTGTAATTTTTATGAATTGTTTTTTCATATATTTTATGTTTTAATAATTCTTTTATAAGAGAAGGGTTTTATGAAAAGCTATAAATATTTTGTGTTTCTTCTTTGTGTTTTTATTTTTTCCTGTTCCAATCAACAAAAGGACAATAAAAAAATCTTCCGAATAAATCTTGAAGAAGAACCACTGACTCTTCATCCTTGCAAAGCTCGCTTAATAAATAGCGCGGGAATAATCCATATGCTTAATGACGGATTAACCCGTTATAATCTTTCTAATGAAATTGAATTAGCTTTAGCAAAAAACATTGTTTTTTCAGAGGATGGCCAAAGTTTAACTATTCATTTGCGTGAGGCTAAGTGGACGGATGGATCTTTAGTGACAGCGCAAGATTTTTTACGTAGCTTTTACTTGTCCTTACATCCTGATTATGCTTCTCCTTTATGTTTTTTATTGTATCCCATAAAAAATGCAAAGCAGATAAAGAGCAAAGAAAAACCATTAGAAGAATTGGGGATTAGAATTGTTGATGAAAAAACATTTGTTATCGAATTATGCCAGCAAACTCCATATATATTGGATTTATTTGCGCATCCTATTTTTTTTCCGATAGCAAAAAAAGAAGATCTGACTAATGGTCCTTTTTGCTTGGTGAAGTGGATGCCGCAAAGTCAAATGATTTTAGAAAAAAATCAAACGTATTGGGAATGATTCAAATGAATATCAGAATTCTGATGGCAACGGCGGTGGCGGGGGC
>CAZULH010000003.1:0-21406 GCA_964621105.1 uncultured bacterium | reverse complement strand
GTGAAGAGCGTCATAGGAAAAGGTTAGATAATAATCGTTTTCTTTAAGGATTTCTATAAGCCTGTCTAAAGCATCATATTTGTAAAAGAACTTTCCCTCGGGAGTGGCTTTTTCGATAGGATTTCCATTTTTGTCATAGATGAAAGAGTCTGATTCTGTGGAAGTGATCTGGTTCTGAGGATTAATGTTATATGGATCACTGTTTTTCTTTCTGCGGTTGTTTAAAGAATCAAAGTTATATCGATTAAAAAATATGCCGTTTTCTTCTATCAGCTGTTCTAGATCATCATAGATAAAAGAAGAAGAGAAGCTCTCTTGAGGCGTTTGGTAAGAGATGGAAAGAATGTTCCCGCAGGGATCGATACGTTCGACGTTTTGGGAAAAATGAGGGGATATAAGAGATCTTTTTCTTCCTAAAGAATCAAAAGATTGTTGCATGGATAGAGCGGGGTTAATTAAACCCTGTTTATGACATAGGCCTGCTTGGTCATATTCAAGATATTCGTGAGAGTATAAGGATTGATCCTGAGAGTTTTTTCGAATTACTTTCTGCAGATAAATAGGCGAGTATTGATATTCGATAGAAGAGTTATCAGGCAAGGTCATTTGCGTTCTTCTGCCTATTTGATCGTAGGTATTCGTGATGGTAAGACCGCTTTCCTGCTGTTCAAAGGTAAGATCGCCTAGCGCATTATAATTGCGATGAGTTTCTTTTTGCGTATTTGCATTTTTACCATAGACGAGATTGCCAAGCTTATCGTAGCGAAAAAGATAATGACAGCTAAAATCGGATGACTGCAATAAGGCCGGATTGCCAAGAGCGTCATATTCATTGAAAATGGTAATGTTATCAGGCTTGGTGGTTGTCTTAAGCAATCCCTTATTTGTATAGCTATAATGAGTAATTTTCTGATCCGGCTCGATAAGGACTGTAAGTCTGTTTAATTTGTCATATTCCTTTTCAAGGGTTGTTGTATGTAAGATGGAATTAGCAGCAATGGCATAAGATGTTTCTTTAATGACATTGAGATTTAGATCATAAGTAAAATCATGTTTTGCAAGGAGTTGATTATCAGAGTTTGTTTTTTCAATGCTGATAGGCTTAGTATAGGGATTATAAGTTTCTATAGTTTTGATACCAAGTGGATTGGTCTCAATTTTCTTTAAGCCTCCCGTTTGAAATGGGGAGCAATTAGTTTCCAGATATTGATAGGTATAAATGTTTCCTTCAGGATCGTTTGTTTGTATCGGTCTATTAAAAGCATCGTATTTTTCTGAAAAAACAGATTTCTGATTATTATGATAATAAGTCGTTTGGTCTTTATTACCTAGCGCATCATAGTGATAGTCTTCTTGATAGAAAATATTGCCATTTTGATCTTTTTTGGTTTCTTTAATGGGCCTGTCTAGGAGATCTTTTTCCTGTGAGATGATATACGTATTATCTCCATTGATGAGTATTGTATCGATGAGTCTTCCAAAACTGTCATAGGCATATTTAGTAATGAATTGATTATCAATGGTTTCTTGAATTTTTCTACCTGCAAAATCATATTGATATTTAGTGGTGATATTTTCAGCATTTGTATGAGATAGAAGGTTAAAAGCATCATAAACAAATTTTTCTTCCGATACTAAGACATTATCAGAGGAAAAAATCTGAACTTTTGTCTTTCTTTTTTGATAATCATAAAAGTAGAAGGTTTTTTCATTTTCCTGATTGATATAAGTTTGAAGCGTTCCGTCCGGGTTGTATTGATATTGTTCAACAGTACCATCAGGATGCGTAATTTTGATGGGCTGATTATGAATATTATATTCGGTTAGTGTTTGGTTCCCATTGGGATCGATCGATTGTATTTTCCTGCCGGCTGCATCATATCGATCGATTGTCTGCGGAGATTTTTCCAAAATGGGAGGACCGGTAGTTTTTACGGGTGCGTTTACATATCCATATTCATAAAAAGTTTGATTCCCCAAATAATCTTTCTCACAAACTGTATTTGATTTTAAATCATATGCATATTCAGTAGTGTGAAATTGCTTAGACGGGGTTATTTCCTTGATCTGTTTTAAACGGTCGACATGATCATAGGTCATCATTTTTTTTAGACATCGGCTAAAGTCGGTGTCTTCTATTTTATTAAAATTATCATCATAAGCGTAGGTGGCTTCTCTACCTAAGGGGTCCGTCTCTTTGATCAGTCGATTATTATGGTCATATTCATAATAAAGGGAGAATTTATAGCTGTTATTGGCATCATAAAAATCTTTTTTGGAAACCTTTCCTTTTGACGAGTAATGAAGACCAATTTTCAGTAAGAGCTTTTCTTCCAATGTATTTAAATCTACATATTTATGTTCTATGTATTCGCTCATTCCTATAAATGGATGTTCCTTTTTAGGAGTTATGCAAGTGAGAGAGCTTTGAGTTACATCGGTTAAATTATCTTTAGCAAAAGATGAGCCATTATCCGAAATTTCCTTTATTAGGATAAAATCAGGGTTATATTCATAAAAAGTTCTGGCTTTTATCCTATTTTGCTCTAGATCGTATTTGGCTTTAATTAGGCTGCTATCTTCCAGGTATTTGAAAATGGTCTTTTTACCGTTAGGCTCAATTTCCTCTAATAAAAGATTTCTTCCGTCATCGGAAAATTTTCTGGATATTTCTGAAACATCTATCCCATTATCAATGGGAAGGCCTTCCTTATCTAACTCAATCTCTTTATCGCATTTACCGGTAATGCTCCCATACATTTTTTCTTTTATGAGATTGCCTCTTTCATCATAGAAAAAACGTTTAGAAAAAATAGGTTGAGAGCTTTCATTGAAAAAAGTTTTTCCTAAAAGATAGGTTACTTCTTTGGAATTTTCTTTTCCCCAGACAAACGTTTCTTGGGAAAACAGCTTTGATTCTTTTTCAAAGTGTTCAATTTTTTGCAGCCGCAGATAAGGAGAGTAATGGTAGATGGTTTTATTGCCGATACAATCGTAAACTTCTGTTTTTCCGGGAGTTTCTTTATATTTGCCTGGGCGATAAATAAAGAAATATTTGTCGCGGGGCTCTAAATTATTCCCTAAAGGTGAAGATAGTGATTTAACTTTATGGATGCTGTCATGCGTCCCATTAAAAATATCAATAATGGAGTTTTTAAAGGGATGTTTTCCTTTGGTAAAATAATTTATGTTTAAGAAATGATTGTTAGGATTGATCGTTTTCGTTAAAAGGGGGCCATTTCCTGCAAGGATGTACTCGTAGTCTTCTAGGGGAAAAAGAGAGGAATCTAGTTGCTGGATAAAAGATATGGATGATTTTTTGTTCTGTCCATATCTAACTTCATACTTAGTATTATCGCTAGTTTGGACATGCCAGCCTTGATCATTAAAAAGAAAATTAACTTCAGCGTAAATTTTGGTATCATCGTGGTTAGAGCTCCAAATTCTGCTAAGTCGATTGTTTTTATAATATTCATAATGAATTTTGTTTTTATTAGGGAGTTGTTCTTCAAAAAGATAATACTGTTCCGGACGAATTCCAGCTCCAAATGCTTCCCAGTTTTCTAAACGGGCGCCTCTATAACGACGGATTGATCCATCACTAGCCTTTACTGTAAGAATTCCAAGTTCTAAATCGAAAAAAGCTTGATTGTTTTTAACATTTAACCTTCCTGAAATTTGACCATTAGAGCAGTTTGTTAATCCTGTTTTGAAAGAATCTTCAAGAATAATCAGGTCCAATTCTTTTTTATTTTTTTTTCTTTTGCCCTTATTCTTTTTTGCTATTTTTTTATTTTTTTCTTTTTTTACTAAACGGTGAGTATAAGGTTCATTGAGATAAGTAAAAAAAAGACCATTTTTTTCAGGTATATAATAGTATGCCTTAATAGCTGTCTTATCAAATTTTTTTACTGAAAAAAAAGGGCAGAAAATTTCTGCAACCAGGTAATCAAAGAATTCCCATCCGCCTATTGCAGTTCGATTGTTGGTGCTTATGTAAGAGACCGGAATTTTAATTGGCTCAACGCCATTGGCCAATGTTATTTCTTTTTTAATGATATAATCTCCGGTTATGACATTGACAGAATCGTCAATAAACGAAGAAGGTTCAGCTGTCATTGCAGCAAAATGATAGGCTTGAGTTTCTTCACTAGAATAAAGAAAGGTAAATAAACAGAAAAAAGACAAGAATCTATAAATCATTTTTATCCAAAGGTTAAAAAGCTAGGTAAAAGTAAAATGCTTTATAATTTATGTCAAAAAAAATTTTAGAAAGCTAATGACTTAAGTCCTGGGAATCTGCCTTAGCGTATCATTGATAGCTTTGATCCATGAGAGAGACTCTTTGCCCAGCTGGGTCATGATAAAATACCAGGCAGCTGCCAATAGCCCTAAGCCTACCCATGATTTGAGGGAGATCCCTAAAAAGACAATTTGCACCTGTGGCGCTAGACGGTTGGCAATCCCTAAAAACATTTCCGCCATTAATACCCCGATAAAAGAGGGGGCGGCCAGCTGAATGGCCATGCTCATGAGATAATTGAGGATGGAAAGGGAAAATTTCCAGAAAGGCAGCTGCAGATGGAAAAAATCGGGATTGAGCAAATGATCGACAGGAATAATAAAAAAGGACTGGTTTAAAACGCTAAAAAATACAAAGGGGCCGTTAACAAAGAAGAATACGGCGATAAGGACATAGTTATATAAAATACCTAAAGGTCCTGTTTGCGAGCTGGTTGTAGGGTCGGTTACTTGCAAAGAGGCCGATCCGCGGACGTGATCGATCAGGCTGCCTGATGATTGCGCGATATAGAAGGGAACGGTAACAAAAAGTCCAAAAACAAATCCAATCGCCAGTTCTTTTAAGGCAAGCCAAATAAAAGAAAACATGGTTATCTCGGTATTTAAAGTCAGGATAATCTGCGGTAGAAAAATAGAGCATAAACAAAAGCCGAACATTACCTTAACTAGAGCAGGAAGAATACGCGATCCCAAAAAAGGAGCCATGATCATTATGGGAAGAATACGGGCCAGCACAAGAAAAAAAGCATACAAAACAGTTTGGGCTGAGACTTTGGCATCTAATAAAAGGGCAAGATAACTATCGGTGGCAGAAAGGATATTGTCCATATCGTTTTACAAGCCCCATTTGCTGATACCTGAAAAAATCGAATATGCATAATTGGTGATCTGCGCTCCTAACCATCCTCCCAATAATATCAGCGTTAAAATAACGGCAAATAATTTCACTGTAAAGGAAAGTGTCTGTTCCTGAATTTGGGTGGCTGCCTGAAAAATAGCCACCATTAATCCTAAAACCATACTGATAAGAATAGGGGGGCCGGAAAGAATAAGGATCAGTAAGAGTCCCTGATACGTTAATTGATAAAGGTCGCTTTGCATATGCCTTGCTTCTTTTATTTAAAGGTTAGTACAAGTCCCTGCAGCAATATTGTCCATCCGTCGATGATGACTAAAAGCAGCAGCTTAATAGGCAGCGCGATAGTTAATGGAGAAAGCATCATCATACCCATGGCTAAAAGAATATTGGAGGTAACTAAGTCGATCACAAAGAAAGGAAGGTAAATTAATACGCCTATTTCAAAGGCCATTTTCAGCTGACTGCTAATGAAGGAAGGGATCAAAATAATAAAATCGTCAGGTTTCATGCTAGAGCGGTATTCTTCCGGAAAAACACGATAGGCCAATTGATAAAAACTCTTCATATGCTGGGCCATGCAGTTTTTTTTCAAAAAACTGCGCAGAGGTTCTTTCGCTTCATCTATGACATTGACCAGATAAAGGGCGGTTTGACCGGAAAAAATTTCCGGCGGCGATTTGGCGATAGCGGATTCAGCGCTTTTATACATATTCATCGCTGTGGGGAACATCACATAAATAGTCATCAGTAGGGCGATACCGTTAATAACCTGGTTGGGAGGGGTTTGCTGCACTCCGATAGCGTTTCTTAAAAGAGAGAGGACAACGATGATTTTTACAAAGGAGGTTAAAAGCAGGACAGCAAAAGGAAGAAGGGTAACACCGGCTAATACCGCTAATTTAAAGACGACATTCGGCTGCTGAAAATCATCGGAGGGAAGGCTGTTTAACACTTTCTGCTGCAAAGTAGAAGGCTGCTGTGCGGGCGCCTGTTGGGCATGCGATGCAAGGGGAAGCATGCAGCTGCAGAAGAAGATAAAAAAGAGTATAAATTTTTTCATTGGTTATTCATAAATTTGTTAAAAGCTGCCTCAAGGGCGCGCCATTGATTTTCTAATTGAGCGTTAATAATGCCTGATTCTGTCTGAATAATGCATCCCCCGGGCTTAACATCAGGCCGCTCCTGAATGGAAAAAAAATCTGCTTGCGATAGTATTTTTTGCAGTTCTGCTTTTTGCGCCTTCAAATGCTGAATATCATCAGGATGGGCAAAAATGGTAACTTTTTTATGCTGCAGTACCGGTTTTAGAGCCTGTTTAACAATATCGACAATTCGGTCGGGGTGCGTTTTTAGTTCATCGCCGAGGATCTTTTTTGCTGCCTGCAGGGCAATTTGCATAACTTTTTTTTCTGTTTCTTTTTTAAAGGCCGCAAATTCTTTTTCTATCTTGATCAGTTTTTCATTAAATTCTTCCAAGCCCTGCTGAAAGCCCTTTTCTTTTTCCTCTGCTTTTAATTTCTCTGCTTTGTCTTTTGATTTTTTTGTAAATTCTTCCGCTTCTTTTTGCGCTGTCTGTAAAATTTCTTGTGCTGACAGGAGGATTTCATAATCATCTTTTTTAATAATTTTCTGACCGGGCTGTGCGGAGATTTCTTTTTTAGAAAATAATGAAAACAGCGTCATGATTGTTCCATGGGGTTGGCGAGTTGTAAATAAGAGAGGATACTAAGAATATCATCAATTAACAGGTCGCTCATTTTAGCATCTATTTTTGTCTGGCTCTGTTTTATCAAAGTATTGCCTCTGCCTACATCCAGCTTATGGCTAATATACCAGAGAAAGTCATTGTGCTGAAAACAAAAAGCTTTAGAAAAACGAAGAAGCCCCCGTTTATGTACGGTAGAAGCAAGGGATTCCGGTTTTTTGTCCCATTGAAGGGGAGGAAAAGAAAGGGGGTGTTTCTTTTGCAGAATAGATTGAAGAAAAACCCTTTTCTTTTTAGATAAGGATTGTTCAATCATTTTTAATGCTTTGGGATCAACAATCTGGAAAATTATTTTAGCTAAATCATAAAGCCCCAGATAATCAATGACAGAAACGATCTGTTCCTTTGTCAGGGATAGGAGGACATTCAGCCTTGAAGGAGGAAGGAATTTGGAGTCGAGAAGATCGTTTTTTTCTCCGATCAGGCTGTATAAAAGAAGGTTGGAAAAATACTTTTGGGCAAGCGGCGTTATTTCTTCTTGCGATATGTCATTTAAGTGGGGAGCGATTTTTTTTACCTGGGTTTTTGTTAGGGCCGGCAAGAAATAATGCGAATTGATCGAATAACTTTTAATAATGGGAATAAACCAGGAATAATGGACCGAATGCAGAACCTTTATTTTCGATTGAGGCTTAAGGGGAAGATCAATGGCGACACCCGGATTTTTTTCCAGGTCCAAACGATCTTTATCAGAAAGATACTGTAAAAACCCCGTTTTCTTTTCCGGGGCCAAAGAATCAATAAGACTGTTTAATATGCTATTGGCAGCAGGCAGCATTATGTTTTCTCTTTTTCAGCCGGTTTCTCTTCTTTTTCCTGTCCTTTTTGGAAAAACGGATGGAATTTATAAATGATAAATCCCAATGCAGCACCAAAAATAATAACGAGAAAGATCATGATAAAAAAGATCACACGAAATTTCATGGCAGAACTTTTTGTCATGATCATCGACCAGATATTGACATAATACTGATCTTTTTTTGTGCCGAGAAGTTCGTTCGTTTTCCCTAGTTCTAGATTGGTAAAATGGGAACGGTCGGAAATAACGGCAACCGCTTCAAAGTCCAATCCGTCGATACTTCCCGATACAAGGCGTTTGATCTTTGTTTCCAAATGATTGTTGGGATCATCCAATACCCCTCTATGCTTGACATAGACGGCGGCTTTCATTTTGGCAGCTTCTGTTTCCGGTAAGAAGGATTCTTTCGTTGGAAAGGATATTTGTACGTCTGCATCAAGGATGCCGTCCATTTTGCGGATGGTATTTCTAAGTTCTTCTTCTATGCCGGCCTGGTAGCGGATCTTTTCTTCTTTTTCCGATGTCATCAGGCCCTGTTTTGCAAAAAGCTCTAAAAGGGTTTTGCCTTTTTTTATTGGCAGCCCCATGTTGGTAAGAATGGACATGGCTCTTGTCGAATCGTCTTCATCTACAAAGATGTTCCATAGATTCGAGGTCGTGCCGCCTGCACCTTCGCCTGTATCTGCCTTTACTTTTTGGGCGGGAATATTCTTGGTCGCTAAAATAACGACGATCTCATTAGCTTCCCTTTCTTCAACATTATTGACGATAGCGCGATTTTCCGAGCAGGCCGCAAGCAGTAAAAGAAGACTTAACAAAGAAAGTACAAATCTATTTCGTTTCATAAAATTTTTTGATTGTTTTTTATTTTCCTAATTCATTTTTATAACATCTTTGAGATTTGAGAAGAATTATTTTTTATTTTTTTGTATATGCAGCCAAGAGGGGCCTTCGCCGAAGCGCTGGAAATAATAATCGATAATTCCTCTAAAACCCGCTTTATTACGGAGAATCTGTCTTTGTTTTCTCTCTTTTTTTTCTAGAGATAGAAAGGGGCGGGTCATAAAAAAAAGCAGTTTTTGTAAGTAATAGCGCTTTGTTGTCTTGTAGATTTCCTTAATCAATAGAGAGAGATAGAGCTCTCGCTGTTCTTGCTTCGGCAGGTTTCTCTTTATCCAAAAAAGACGGTTTCTCCACCAGTAATAGTGCATATGGGGCTTGCCTCCGGAAAAAGAGGCTGAGATCTTATGCCATATTTTTGCCTTTGGCACTGTCCAGATTTCAAACCCTGCTTTTTTTGCACGATAACAAAAATCGGTCTCTTCCCAAATGAGGAAAAATTTTTCTTCAAGCATCCCGATCTTTTCAATGACTTCTTTTTTAATAAAAATAGAGCAGCCGCTTACATAGTCGACCTGCTGCATCTGATCGAGATTTTGCGATTGATGGTTGTTTGAAGTAAATTCTCCAAGCCGAGGCTGCCAGAATCCTCCCTGATGGTCGATTACGTTCGGCTCATGAAAACGGTAGACCCTGCTGCCGAAAATACCGCCTTTTTGGTTTTCTTTTGCGGCCTGCGCAAAAGCATGGAGGATGTTCGTATCGACGATGGTATCGTTATTTAACAGGAAGATATAGTCCGTCTCTCTTTTAAGGGCTTCTTTTATGCCGATATTATTTCCGCCGGCAAATCCTAAATTCCTGTGGGTATCGATACAAAGGACATGAGGGTATTGGTTTTCAATTTGCGCAAGAGGGGGATTGTCAGACCCGTTATCGACGACGATAACAAAAAAATTGGAATAGGTAATCCTTGCTACCGATTTTAAACAAAGCAGGGTGTCTTCGGTATTGTTAAAATTGATAAGGATAATGGCTATTTTAGGATCGGGCATATGATTTCTTTTACTTTTCCAAAAACATCATAAGGGCTGATCTGATAAAAACAAAAAGGAAAACGACAGCTTCTTTTTTTACAGGGGCTGCAAGAAGGCGGGTGCGCAAAAATATGGATCAGTTCTTTGTCGATGGGCGCAGACAGATCGGGAAGAGTAGGGCAAAAAATAGCGATTGTTTTTGTTTTTACGGAAACCGAAAGATGCATAGGCCCTGTATCGTTAGTGATAACAAGTGCGCTTTTTTGAAAAAAAACAGATAGTTGGTCAATCGTAAAAAAACCGGCAACCGATTGAGCGGAAGGGATGTTTTCTGCAATCTTTTTAGCAAGGGGAGCCTCATTTTTTGTTCCGGTAATATAAAGGGGAAGGCCATAGCTCTGCTGGATCAATTTACCAAGCTGTATGTAGGAAAAGGCCGGCCATTGTTTATATCCGTCTTTAGCGCCGGGATGAAAGATAATAAAAGGCCGATCAGGAAGAAAAGGCTGAATAAAGAAAAAGGCATTTTTTGTAGGGTAAAAGGAAGTTTTTAAAGAGAAATCTGAGAGGTGTAAATGTGAAAAAAGATCTTTTCTTCTAAAGAGCTCATGATGCCTTCTATCCATAATTTTGTCTGTTAGAAGAATGTCCAGCCCTTTATTTTTTCCTTCTGTAGCAATAATTTTTTCTGCTCCGATGATCGAGCATAACGGCAGGGCCAGCCTTTGTGAAGAATGCAGGGATATGACCATTTGTATTTTGCGTTTGCGCAATTGATAAAAAAGAGAAAAAAAAGCAAAAAGCAAGGATCTTTTAAAGGAAAAAATTTCATTGATAAAGGGATTATTGTTAAAGACCTCATGGCCGATGGAACTGGTTAAAATAGCGAGATAGGAAGAAGGATATTTTTTTTTCAATGCTTCAATAAAAGGAGTCGCCCACAGGCTGTCGCCCAAAGCCGTTGTGGAGACCAGTAATATTCTTGGTTCATTTGGAGAAAAAGAATTTCGTGTTTTCCCAAAAATATAATTACAGACGGCGATGCCTTTTTGAATAAGGAAATTTTTAATGGCGTAAACCGGCTTTTTCATAAGTCATATTATGCGTGGGGTTTGGTATTAACATCAAGGTATTGGAAATGTAAGAAGACTGAACAATTTCCAGTAGAGGCTCTATCCATAAATTTAACATTTTTTCTAAAGGACAGTAATAAAGAGACGGTTGCGTTTTTTTCTTTTTATGGCTGCTGTAAAAAGAATGAAAAGGAAGGACTAAAATAGTCTTGCGCTTTTTTGCAATCGTCTGCCAAAAGGAAGCTTCCATGGAAAGATCATATGTCAGCTGACCGGCCGCATAGGGGAATTGTTTGATGATTTTTTTCATGGCCTCTTCACATTCATACGAATAGATATCCATGTGGTGCTGCCAATATGCGGAGGGTTTCCTTGCTGTAAAAAGAAAGAGGGTCTCTTCCTGGTAGATTTGGTGCATTTGCAGTGTTTTTTTTATCATTTCGCAGTAGGTCTTTTGAAATAAAGGATGATGGGAAAAGGACCGTATCCATAAAAATTTCTGAACTAAAGGCATAGGAAAAGAATGATAAAAATATTTGGCGATAGCTCCCGTCCACTGATAGCTGAAATGAAAAAGCAGAGGTATTACTATCCAGGTATCGACCTGTTCTTTTAACATTTTTTCTGCTAGGGAAGAATCCCTGTTTTGACAATCAAAAAAATAAATTGGATGATTGAATTGCAGCTTCAGTATATTGAAGAAATGAACAAACGGCTCTTCCTGTTTTTGCTCAAAAGGCAAATATTTGGGCCTTTTCCATTTTTTCAAAAAATTTGCAAAAAAATATTTTTTTTCTTCTATGGGAGCAGCGGAGAACGCTTCGATTTCTCCCAATATGAACAAGAATCCTTTTTTTTTCTCTTCTGGCATGAAAAAACATATCTGCGTTACATTTGTGTGTAATGATTTTCATTAATTATACATATATTATCAACAAAATGAGATGAAATTTTATGAAAAAACCAATGGGGATAATTCTTCTTTTATTTTTTTGCTTTTCTTGCGGCTCGGCAAAAAAAACACTTAAGATCGGATATGATCCGACCTGGTACCCCAAAGATTTTCAAAAGATGCAGCCCAATGTCAATGCCTATATCGATGAGTTATTGCTGCAGATATCTGCTATTATGGATGTCAATTTCCAAAAAGAAGAGATCGGTGAATCTTCTTTGTTTTACGCGCTCAAACAGAAGAATGTCGATGCGGTCTTATCTTCTAAAAATCCGTATATTTTTGATGAAAAGGTCTATGCGTTTTCCGATATTATTTTAAATACCGGCCCTGTTTTGATTATTGGTGAAAACACCCCCTTTTTCTCTTTAGATAAATTTAGGGGAAAAATCGGTGTTATCGCCGGCGAAGACACGCAGCTTATATTAGAGAAATATCCTGATATCTTGATCCAGACTTACAGCCAGCTTCCGGATTTGTGCAATGCTATTGAAGAAGAAAATATCCAGGGAGGGCTGATCTATCATATTATGGCGGAAAGCTATGTGCAGAACAACTATTATGACAGACTGAAAATATCCAAGCCTTTGGTTGATGAGGGACTGCGTATGATCGCCCTTTATAATGAAGGGCAAGATCTGGTCGCGCAGTTTAACAGGGCATATCAAAAACTTATTAAGGATAAAGCCGTAAAACAGCTGTTGAAAAAATGGAAGCTATATCAGTAATTAATCGGTTTTTTCTGCATAGTTGAGCATGATAAAGCGGCGGTATTCAGAGTAGGATTCCTGAATATGTTTATGCATAAGGGGATCGATCGGTACCTGCTCAAGGTTCCAAATGGATTTAACATAGTTTGTAATGACGACATCGGAAGAAAAGGGGCCCATACCAGCAACATTGTGGATTGCATATTCTGCCCATCGATACGGATCAGCATAGAGTTCTTCTACTTTTTTCTGTACTTCATAGTATTGCAATAGATCGGCTAAAACAAAATAATTGTCGCCCGCTTTTTCATCAGGGCCGTCTAAAAGGGCGTCATGAATTTCTATGAGGGCAAGATGTTCTTCATCATTGTGGACAAGGCTGCCGTCTTTTAAGGCGGATACCGCCTGATGCACCATGGGGTGATTGATAAAAACCTGTTTTGCCGAATAGGTGCGGTTTTTTTTAGAATATTCCACTTCCTCCGCTTTCATGCCAAAAGAAAAAGGCCACCATTTTTCACCGATCGATTGTTTCATTTCAATATTGGCGCCGTCTTCCGTTCCTATTGTTAGAGCCCCGTTTATCGACAGCTTCATATTCCCTGTACCGGAAGCTTCCATCCCGGCTGTAGAAATCTGTTCGGAAAGATCAGAAGCGGGAATAATAAGCTCAGCTTTGGAGACGCAGTAATTTTCTAAAAGGGCAAAACGTATTTTTTCTCTTACTTGCGGATCTTCATTGATTTTTCTGGCGATGCAGGAAAAAAGTAAAATGATATTTTTAGCCATCCGATAGCCGGGGGCCGCTTTTCCTCCCAGGACGATCATGCGTTTAATTTTTCGCGCATTGATATCTTTTTGCAGCTCGTAATATGTAATGAGCATATGCAGGGCCATCATCAGCTGGCGTTTGTACTCATGGATCCGTTTAATCTGCACATCTAATAAGGCATCGCTTCCCAATGGCTGGCTGTGACCGATAATTTTACCTTTTGCATCACGGACGGGATTTTCTTTTTTTAGAAAATCAAAGAATTTTTCTTTATTTTCTTTTTTTATGGCCAGAAAGGCTTCTTGGGTAGGTCTGTCAGATGCAAATTCGGCAAATTTCTGTATATGGTGAAAATCATAGAACCAGTCTTTGCCGATTCTTTCTGAAATTAAATTAGCTAGTTTCGGGTTACAGTGCAAAAGCCAGCGGCGGGGAGTAACGCCGTTAGTAATGTTAATAAAACGGTCAGGATACATTTCATAAAAATCCTTGAAAATATCCCCTTTTAAAATTTCCGTATGCAAATACGCAACGCCATTTACTTTTTTTGATCCGTAAATCGCTAAATTCGCCATTTTGATCTGTCCATTTTCAATAAAGGACATGCGTCGAACCCTTTCTTCATCATTAGGGAAACGTTCCCGTATCTGATTACAGAAACGCTGATTAAGCTTTTGAATGATCCTATATTGTCTAGGAAGAAGGGAGAACATCCTCTCTTCATTCCACTCCTCTAGGGCTTCTTTTAAGACGGTATGATTGGTGTAGTTGCAGCATTGCTGGGTAATTTCCCATGCTTTATCAAAAGACTGATCATAATTTTTTATCAGCCTTCTTGTCAGTTCGACAATAATTAGAGCCGGATGGGTATCGTTGATCTGAAGCTGTGTTTTGTCAGAAAGTAAAGAAACGTCCTCGTAAGAAGACGTGTGGTGCTGAAGAATATCTTGCAGAGAGGCACATACAAGTAAAAATTCCTGTTTAAGGCGAATTCTTTTTCCTGTTTCATTATTATCATTGGGATAAAGAACATCGGTAAGGGAAGTGTTTTCTCCTGCCTGGCCAAGTTCGCCGGCATTATATCGCTGCAGCTCGAAATTGCGTGGAGATTCTTTTGTTGTCCATAGCCGTAAGGGAATAACAGAAAAATCCAGTTTTTCTGAATATCCAACGATCGGTATGTCATAAGGAAGCGCTCGTACCTCTTCAAAATCTTCTAAAAGAAATACTTCATCGCCGTGTTTGTTATGGGCAGGGATCATTTTTCCGCCGAAGAAAACGGATTGTGCATGTGAGTCTTTTCGAAATTCCCAAGGATATTCATTTAAAAGCCAGCAGTCAGGCCGTTCTACTTGGCAGCCGTTCCAGATCTCTTGTTCAAAGATTCCATATTGGTATCTAAGGCCGTAGCCTATGGCGGGGTAATGCAGGGTGGCCAAGGAATCTAAAAAGCAGGAAGCCAGTCTTCCCAGCCCTCCGTTTCCAAGTCCAAGGTCAGGATCGCATAAATTGATATCATGGAAACTGCGGTTATTTTTTTCTAATACACGGCCGATTAGTTCATTCGTTTGTGTATTGGTGATATTGTTGCCTAAAAGTTTGCCGGGAAGATATTCCATAGATAGATAATAAAGCATGCGGCACTGTTTCTTATTAAATGTCCGCATGGTGGAGACAAGGTTGATCATAATTTCTTCGCGAAGGGCGAGAGAAAGGGCGTGATAAAATTCCTGGTCGGAAGCTTCTTCCTGCGTTTTTCCTAAATTGGCTATCAGAAAATGTTCGATTTTTTGTGTCAATAGCTGGGCGGCTTCAGGTCGGGAATAGGGCATAGTAAAAACATCCTCCTATATAAGGGATATATAGGTTTTTTTTTGATTAATATCAAAGAGTAATTGAAAAACGCAGGATATAGAAAATGATGATGCTCAAAAGAGCGCTTAGGGGGATGGTAATGATCCACGTAAAAACAATGTCCCGTAAAACTTTTAAGTTTAAAGCGCTCATGCCTCTTGCCATACCGACTCCTAAAATGGCGCCGACAAGGGCATGGGTTGTAGAAATGGGCAGGCCCATTTTAGAAGCAATTAAAATAGTAATTGCAGCGCCGAATTCAGCGGAAAAGCCGCGTGTCGGCGTAAGCTCCGTTATCTTTTTTCCAATAGTCTCTATCACTCTCCATCCCCATGTAGCTAAGCCGATAACAATTCCGATACCGCCCAAAAAAAGGATCCATACAGGAATTGCAACATTGGGAAGAAGGGCTTTATGCTGGATCACTTCGACAACAGCAGAAACAGGGCCGATGGCATTAGCGACGTCATTAGCGCCATGGGCAAAAGCGATTAAAGAAGCGCTAATAATTTGCAGATAGACGAACATTTTCTCTACTTTTGCATAGTCGGAAGTTAAGTAGCTCATGTCGGATTCTTTTTTTACTTTCTGTTTGAGCTCTTTAACCTGCACTAAAATATTTTCCGCTTCCTGCTGCACATTTCCTGTCGAACTAAGTTTTGTCCTCTGCATATGTTTGATGGCTTTTTCAATACTTACTAACTGAAAAGGAGAGGCGGCTATTTTCGTTTTGGAGGAAATTGGAATACGTCTGACCAAGATGGCGGCAGTTATGCCGGCGATTATTCCAATAAGGATGCCGATAAGCAGTGCATGCTGAAAGGTAAGGTTCAAATGCAAATTCGAGAGGCCATTATAAATTAAACTGGTAGAAAAAAAAGTGATGGCGATAAAGACAATAAAGGGAATGATTTTTTTTGTTTCGACCAAAGGACGAAAGGAAAAAAGGATCCGTCTCTGAATGAAATGAAAAACTATATAAGCGATGCTTCCGCTTAAAAGAGGGGCTGCCAGCCAGCTTAGAACAATAGATAGAACTTCTCCCCACTGGATAGAGGCGATGCCTCCTGCTACTGCGCCGAAACCAATAACCGCTCCGACAATAGCGTGGGTAGAGGAAACTGGAAGCCGCAGGTAAGAAGCGAGATTAAGCCAGATCCCCGTTGCTATAAGCGATCCGAGCATGCCGATGACAAATATTTCCAGATTCTGCGAAAAAACTTCCGGAGGGATAATGCCCTGTTGGATGGTATTAGAAACATGCGAGCCTAAAAAGAAAGCTCCGCAAAATTCTAAAATAGCTGCAATGATAACGGCTTTTTTTAAAGTTAATGCCTTTGATCCGACAGAGGTTCCCATTGCATTGGATACATCATTGGCACCGATGTTCCATGCCATGTAAAACCCAAAGATAATTGTCAGTACAGTAATTATAGTCATACTTATTTTAGATCTAAAACCATACGGATGCGGTTACCTAATTTTTCTGCAAGATTGGAAATAGCACCAATTTCCTTGATTAATATATTCCATAGATGAAAGGAAGAAAAATGCATTTCCTTGGAAAGAACGAATAATTGTTTGAGCAGGTCATATTGCAAACGGTCAAGCTCATGTTCTTTATGCGCAAGTTCTTCAACCATGTCCTTTACTTTTTCTGCTTCGGCTCCTCCAAAGGAAGACTCTAGCAGATTGTCAAATTCATGGACGATTGTTTCGACAAAATTAAAAGCTTCTAGGTTTTTATTACAAAAAACAACAAATTTTTCTTTCATCTTGTCATAGTCTTCCAAAGGCTGAAATGTGGCTATAACAGCGATATCCTCTGCTTTATCAGCAAGAGAGTCCTGCAGCGATAGTATTTCTAAAAGAATAGAACGGTCGACAGGCATAAATAAACTTTTGGGAAAGTGATTGCGCATGTCATTTTTCGTTAGGTCGGCTTCATGTTCCAGTGTACAGATTTCTTTGCTGATCAATTGAATTTTATTTAAATCTTTTGAAGGAAGAGCTTCAAAAAGCGCAGGCATTTTTTGCATGCATAAAGCTACTTTCTGCATGTGTGCTTGCAAGGGAGCAAAAGGGGATTTGCCGAATAACCTCATCAGTACAGACATTGCTATGCCATCCTTTTGCTATGGTTATAATCAATTTTTTTTTGAAAAGCAATTGAAGAAAGCGTTTTTTTCTTTTTCATTCATTTCCCGATAGGAGCCGATAGGAAGATCATTTAATTGAATTGGGCCGATACGAACGCGAGTAAGCATCAGCAGCTGCAGGCCCGCCTTTTGTATAAGTTTGCGGACTTCGTGTTTTTTCCCATCGCAAAGAATGATGGAACATTGATGATCGGTTTGTATTTGGATGGAGAGAGGCTTAACCAGTCTGTCATCGATAACAACGCCTTTTCTCATGATTTTTATATGTGAGTTCTCTATCTTTTCTTCCACTTTGACGACATATTCTTTTTCAACAGAAAAAGAAGGGTGCATAATACGGTGGGCCAGCTGTCCGTCGTTGGTAACAATAAGTAGGCCCTGTGTCATTTTGTCCAGTCTTCCGACGGTGAAAAGACGGTAAGGAATATTTTGAAACAGATCGATAGCCCTTTTGACGCCTTTTTGTTTTCTGTTGGTACAAATATATCCTTGGGGCTTGTTAAGTAAAAAATATACTTTATCTTCAGAAAAGCGAAGGATCTTTCCATTTACGGTAATTTTATCTTTATATGGATCGACCATTGTTTGGGGAAGAAGGGCGATATCTCCATTGACCCTGACCTGTTTATCAAAGATCAGCTCTTCGCATTTCCTTCTGGAAGCGACGCCTGCCTGAGCTAAAATTTTACTTAACCGCTGTCTCATTTTTTTCTTTATTTCATTTACGGATATTATATCATGGGGAGGATGAATTTTTAAAGTAAGGACCTTGCATGACAGACAATTCAAAAACAAAGTTAATATTAATGCGGCATGGCGAATCGGTCTGGAATAAAAAAAATCTTTTTACAGGATGGGTGGATGTGCCCTTGAGCAAAAAAGGGGTAGCAGAAGCTATAGAAGGAGGAAAATCGATCGCTGATCTACCGATCGACGTGATCTATACTTCGACATTGATCCGTGCTCATATGACCCTGTTTTTGGCTATGATGCATCATTCCAGCGGGAAAGTTCCGATTTTTATGCATACAGGCGAAGGTAAATTGGAAAAATGGGCAGAGATTTATTCGAAAAAGACCGAAAAGGAAGTTATCCCTGTGTATACTTCCTGGCATCTAAATGAACGTATGTATGGAGAGCTGCAGGGGAAAAATAAAGAAGAAACAGCGCATGAGTTTGGAAAAGAACAGGTCCATATTTGGCGAAGAAGCTTTGATGTAGCGCCTCCAAAAGGAGAAAGCTTAAAGCTTACCGCTGAAAGAACAATTCCGTATTTTAATAAAGAAATAGTCCCTCGTCTGAGGGAAGGGAAAAATGTTTTTGTTTCCGCACATGGCAATTCTCTTCGTTCCATTATTATGCATTTAGATAAACTCTCAAAAGAGGAAGTCGTGCAGCTGGAGCTGGCAACAGGATTGCCGATTATTTATGAATACAATCATGGGGAATGGGTAAAACAATCATGAACAACTGGGAAAAATTATCCGATCAGGAAAAAAAGGAAGCCGTTGATAAAATTTTTGCAAAAGATATTCGTCCGATGATCTCTCAGCATGGAGGAGATGTAACGGTATTGGATGTAAAGGGAAATGAAATTTTTATTTCCTATCATGGAGCATGCGCCGGTTGTGCGGCTGCATTATCTTCAACCTTGCAGTTTATTGAAAATGCCGTCAGGGAAAAAATGGGCGACCAAATTACTGTTACGCCTGTTTTCTAATAGATATTTCTCCGTCGCATAACGCTTGAATTTCGGTGTTGTTTATACAAACATTTAAAGCGCCTTCGCAGGTAATTGAGTGAAGGATTCCTTCATACTCGTTATTTTCACATCGGCAAATGATCGGTTCTCCGACATAAGACAGGCAGTTATTGATGGAAGGCTGAAAATAACCAAATCCTTTTTTCAGATAGACGGCAAGGTCTTCTGAAAACTGTTTTACAATTGCTTTTAAAAGTAAGTCCTTATCCCATTTTCGATTTGTTTCTAAACATAACGATGAAGCCGGCTGGTCGATTTCTTTTATTTCTTCTTTTTTCATATTGATATTTAAGCCAAAGCCTAAAATAACATCGATATGCTCTTGTCCGATGATATTTTCACATAGGATGCCGCCGATTTTTTTTTCATTAAGCAGCAAATCATTGGGCCATTTGATCGAGCAGGCAATATCTTTTTCTTTTAACACCTTAGTTATTGAAAAGGCCATCAAAAGACCTAGACACTGCAGGTTCTTGGTGTTTTTAGGCAGAGTAAAATAAAGAGAGGCATAAATATTTTCTGATTTAGGGGAAGACCATCTTCTTTTTTTACGGCCCCTTCCTTTTGTCTGCTCATTTGCAGAAAGGCAAAAAAATTTATCTTTTTCAAGCGATGAGAGATGATTTTTTATCCAGGTATTTGTCGAATCGACGCTGTCTAGAGACTGAAAAGTTATCTCCATACGGATTTCCTTAGTTGAATTCTAAAACATATACTATATAGAATGCCAATTAATTAACAGTTTGCAAAGGCTATGTGGCAATACAGGTATTTATCGAAAATTGATATGCGGTTTATCCCGATAATTATTGCTTTAATGGGGATCAGCTTGGCTGTTATTTCATCGATGACTTTAGAGATAGGCGAAACATTTTTTTCTTCGTCGACAGTGAAAGCGCAAATGCAATGGTTTTTTTTAGGATGGATCGTTTTTCTTTTTTTTGCAGGACTTGACTATCAGAAATTTTCTCAGTGGTCATGGATCTTATATGCGGTGGTCGTGGTGCTTTTATTAGGCCTCTATTTTACCAATCCCATACAGAGCGTTCGGCGATGGTACCGGCTTCCTTTCGGCATAGGCGTACAGCCTTCGGAAACGGCAAAATTGATTGTTGTCATGAGCTTGGCATGGTTTTTAGATCGAAAATATTTGACCCTGCATTCTTTCCGTTCTTCTATGCAGGTATTTATTATTGTCGGCATTCCTTTTATATTAATATTGAAACAGCCTGATTTGGGGACCGCTCTTGTGCTATATCCCATAGCGATGATTATGTGCTATTTTGCCAATGTTAATAAAACGATGCTGAAATTTTTAAGTTTTTTGGGACTGACGGGACTTTTTATTGTGACTTTAATTTTTTCAGAGGCAGTTCCCCGTGAAAAAATGAAAAAGGCGATGACAACAGTCATGAAAGAGTACCAGTTTGAAAGGCTTAATCCAAAAAATTATCATCAGGATGCCGCACAAACGGCAATATCAATAGGCGGTGTTTCAGGATATGGATGGCAGAAAGGAGAATTTTCAAGAAGAAAATGGCTGCCTGCCGCACATACGGATTCTGTATTTGCCGCATATGTTGAGGAATTCGGACTAATCGGCGCTGCTGTTTTACTTTTACTTTATTTTGCGCTGATTTATTTAAGTTTTCAGATTGTTCTAGTGGCGAAAGACCGTTTTGGCGCATTATTGGCATCAGGAATTGCCGTTTATTTTGCAATGCATATTATAGTTAATATAGCCATGATGTGCGGGCTGCTGCCGATATCGGGAGTGCCGCTGATTTTTTTAACCTATGGCGGAAGTACAACATTGACGACGATGGCGGCTTTAGGTATTTTACAAAGTATATATAGCAGAAGGTTTATGTTCACATGAGTAAGCATCAGTTTTTATTTCAGGCCCAAAACTGGGTAGGCGAAGGAACAATTATTTTAAATATGGTGGAAGAAGAATTAAATTTTTCTACCCGCTGGAACGTTTTAGGCAAAGACAATGCCGGAAAGATCCAGTCAATACAAGAACTGCAGATAGCGGGCATTTCTGAGAATATGCGTAACGCCCTTACCTTTTTTGACTTTGGGGAAAAAGGATTTTCTGTAGAAATGGAAAACATTAATATCGGAAAAGTACTGGGAACAGGAATTTATGATGATAAAATTGTTTCATGGGAATTTCGTGACAATGATATGAACTTCGAAGGATTTGAGGTCTATCGTCTTTTAGATGATAATACCTATACGGTTCATGCGGAATATGTCACAAGCGATCAGTTTCGTACGGAAATTCGCGGTAAGATATGGCTTCCTCCTGAAGGGAAAATTGAAAAAAAGGATAAATAATATGAAAAAAGTTTTCTATTTATTGGTTTTAAGTCTATTTGCCTGTTCATGCGGGCATCAGATTGTGACGATGGCAGAGTATTCAGAGATTGACGTAGGTATGACGAAAGAAGTTCTTCTTAAACAGCTGGGCAAGCCTTATTCTATTCAAAAACTTACCCATAATCAGGAAGAATATG
>CAZULH010000002.1:0-23215 GCA_964621105.1 uncultured bacterium | reverse complement strand
AAAAGCGGGGGCTGGTTGTACTGGCGGGTTATTACACCTGTTTATGCATTAGTGGCCATATGGCTGAGCTGGTACCTTAGAAGAAAAAAACATTCGGTTTCCATGGTCACGGTCTGGCATGAGGTCCTGCATTGGGCGGGATTAACTTTAGGGGTTTTTTTAATCTCTCGGTTTGTCTCTATCGGACTGATGGGGCGTTTTGAAGCGGGACTTGTTGTTCTGTCCATGTTGGCCCTGACTACTTTTCTTGCCGGGATTTACATAGAGGTTTCTTTTATTTTTATCGGAATCTTGTTGGGATTTTGTGCTTATAGCATTGCTTTTTTGGACCAGTATCTTTATGCGATCATGCTGCCTCTTTTAGCTTTGGGGGCAATTGCGATTTTTTTTCTTGTCTATCGCAAAAAGAAAAAGCATGAAAATGAAGATATTTCTTGATATCGACATTTTGTAGGCACCTATTTATAATAGGTTCCTTTTAAAAGGTGTCTTTATGAAAAAAATAGTTTGTTCTTTTCTTTTAATATCTTTATCTATCTTTGCTTCTTCAGATCAAAACATTGCCAAAGCAGAAAAAGAGTTTGCATGGAGACGGGAAGCTTTTGGGTTGCAAAAATATGACCGATGGATGCCGGGGTTAAAAAAAGAGCAAATACTGGAAAGGTTTCAGCGATTTGAAGAAAAGCGTCTGGCCCTATATTTAAAACATCCGCAAAAGACCTTAAAAGAACAGAAAAAGTTTGAGTATAAAGAGCCGTTTGCGATGGCTAAGGGCTGGGAGCTTCATCAATCCCATTCCCCTTATCCATGTGTGTTTGATTATAATCTTGCCGATCAAAACTATAATGCCAATATCGTATCGATACGAAATAGACTTTTTTTAGCTATGGAAGGGCCTTCTCAAAAAAATCTGCAGGCTTTTTTTCAGCTTTTGTGTGACTATCCGATTTCACATTTGGTAAGGCTTACGCCGGCCAAAAGCGGACAGAAGGAATGCAGTATTCCTTATTGGGAGGGAAATCTGGATATAGACCCCTTTGGTAAAACGATAGTAAAGATCGATGAAAAAAATATTGTCTATGTGGCAACGGATAGATGGAAAGATCATCAGGGATGTGAGCCTGAAAAATTACTCGCGCTGGTGAATGCTGTTAAGCCTAATGAACAGATGGTGGCTGTCCATTGCAGGGCTGGAGTGGGCAGGACCGGCACTTTTATTGCTGCCTGTATTCTAGCAGACGATATTGAAAAACAGCTCGCTGAAGGTGCGGACAAGAAAAATATCGATATTAGCATCGATCAGGTTGTATGGGAGATATCAATGCAGCGTCCGTATGCGGTTACACATTTTGATCAGTATTTAGCATTATATGAATTTGTAAGCTATTATCTCGATTGCCGAAAGTAAAGATTTTCTTGCATCAATTCTAAGTGTTTTCTAAAACTTTATGCATGTTTGTTTTATTGCGATTGATTTTTCTTTTTTGTTTAAGCTGTCATGTCGTTATAGCTAAAGAGAAAATTCGGAATGTAAAGATTTCCGTTATCGTTCCCTGCGTATCTCGGCATATTGTTTTTTTACCTTCTCTTCTTGAAGAATTGAAAAAACAGTCAAGGCTGCCTGACGAGGTTGTTATATCCATATCGGAAGCGGACCCTTCGTATTATTTAGATGTGGAGAATCTAAAGGTGCAGCAGTGGCCTTTTGCTTTAAAACTTCTTTCTTCACAGGAAAAGCAGTCTACGGGAAAAAATCGAAATATTGCCGCAAAGCATTCTTCAGGAGATGTTTTGCTTTTGCAGGATGCAGACGATCTGCCTCATCCTCAGCGAATAGAAATTCTCGGCTATATTTTTGAGCATTATTCCATCGATTATGTCCTTCATCAATGGATGCCGGGAGATACATGGAGGGCAAACAGCCCTGCTTCTTTTAAAAATTGTCCTGACGGTTTTTTACGCTATAACCATAAGGAAATTCGAAACAGGGTGATCTCTTTAAAAGAGAATGATATTACCCATCGGGAGATCAGTGATCTTCAGTCGGTCCATGATGTCATTAACAGCCGTTTATTTAAAATGTGCGAGTCAAAGATGAAATATATCACTTGGGGGAGCGCTGCGATCTCCCGGAAGGTATATGAAACGCTGCGGTGGCAGGAAGATTATCGGCAGGGAGAAGATGTGATTTATGGTCATAAGGTAATAAAAAAGTTCCATCGATTCTTTTTGCTTCCGATGCCTCTGATTAAATATCAGATTGAAAATTCTTCGTATTAAAATATGGTTGAATTTTTTTTCGTTTGAATATACAGATAGGAATAAGTTATTTCTGTTAATTTTTGGATTATGAATATATTAATTACCGGTGGGCGGTTTTTTACTGCTCTAGAGCTGGCTAGATCTTTTTATCGTGTTGGGCATAAGGTTTTTATTGCTGATTCCATGAAGAGAAACATTACTTCTTTTTCCAATAGCATAGAAAAAAGCTTTACTATTTCCAGCCCTCGGTTTGCTTTTAAAAAATTTACAGAAGATTTAAAGGGGATTATTAATGATTGCCGAATAGATGCGATCATACCTGTTTTCGAAGAGACGCTATATTTAGCAAAAGCTAAAGATATCTTGCAAAAAGAGGGGGAAATATCTTCTCAT
Organism: uncultured bacterium; assembly: GCA_964621105.1. GTDB lineage: Bacteria > Chlamydiota > Chlamydiia > Chlamydiales > SM23-39 > CAZULH01. Next base: position 20,560 of record CAZULH010000002.1, on the reverse strand, counting down.
GTGGAGTTTTTCTGTCCGAACTTGCCCTTGCTTGAGCAGCTTCATGATAAATGGCAGTTTGTTTTGCTGATGCAAAAGTTTCAATTACAGGTGCCGCCATCCAAGCTTGTTTTAACCGGCTGCGACCTTGACGCTATTGATCTTCCCAGGCCCTATGTTCTTAAGCCATGTTTTTCCAGAGGGTCATTTGGGGTTAAAAAAATAACAGAAAAGATGTCGTTGCCGAAAATTTCCATTCAGTCTAACAACCCATGGGTAGCTCAAGCATGGATAGAGGGAAAAAAATATTGTTCTTACTCTATTTGCCGAAGCGGAAATATTCAGGCGCATGTTGTATATCCCAATGAAATTGTCGGTTCGGGATATTGCTTAAATTTTCAGCCGGCTGAACATAAAGAGATATTCGAATGGGTAAAAAAGATCGTTAAAGCGACTGATTATACAGGACAAATTTCTTTTGACTTCATCCAGCAGGAAGATGGTTCATTATTTGCTTTGGAATGTAATCCAAGAAGTACAAGCGGGCTTCATTTGTTGGCGCTGCATCCGCATTTGGCTTCATTCTTTTTCGAAGATAATCCCATTCCCTTTCAAATGATTAAGGGAAAAGGAAAGCAGCTCTCTTTCGGCATGCTTTGCTATGGCTGGCGCAGCGGAGAGAAAAAACTTTCTTTTTTTAGGTTTGTAAAACGATATTTTAGCTGCTCGGATGTTGTTTTTTCCATCAGGGATATTAAGCCGTTTTTTTTCCAACTGATTGCTTATTGGGATTTCTTTTTGCAAAGCATAAAAAACAAACTCTCTCTACCAATGACTTATGTGCATGACCTTATTTGGGATAATGACAATAAGGTATAACTTCTGTGTAAGACGGAAAAATATTAAAGAGGTATTTTAAGCTTTTCTTGCATTTCTTTTTCTTTCTATTTCTGTTAAATAGCGTTTTCTAAAGCGGATGTTTTTGGGTGTGATCTCAACAAGTTCGTCATTTTCAATGTAGTTAATGGCGTCTTCCAGGGTAAAAATCCTTGGGGGGATTAGTAAAATACTTTCATCTTTTCCTGATGAACGGACGTTGGTGAGCTGTTTTCCTTTAGTGACGTTAACGATAAGATCGTTTTCCCTGCTGTTTTCTCCTACGATCATGCCTTCGTAAACTTTTGTTTGCGGAGAAACAAAAATTTCCGATCGTTTCTGCAGTCCGAAAATAGCATAGCCGTTAGCTTCTCCTGCGCATATGGAAATCAGAACTCCGCGTGATCGGGAAGGGATAAATCCTTTATGTTTGTCGAAATTTTCAAAGATCGAGGTCATGATAATAAGACCTTTGGTTAATGTGAGAAAATGACTGCGGCAGCCCATGAGGCCTCGTGTGGGGATAAGGAAGTCCATGCGGGTAATTCCCTGCTCATCCGTATCTAAAGACTGCATTTCTCCTTTTCGCAAGCCCAGTTCCTGTATGATGCAGCCTGAATGTTCCTGAGGAACTTCAATGTGCGCTCTTTCAATAGGCTCGTGTTTTTCTCCGTTAATTTCTTTAATGATGACGCGCGGCTTGGAAACGGTCATTTCGAAACCTTCTCTTCTTAAAGCCTCAAGCAATACGGCCAAGTGCAGTTCGCCTCTTCCTGAAACGGTGATTCGATCAACAGATCCTGTCGGTATTTCTATTTTTAGTGTGGCGTTCGCTTTTTTTTCTCTTAAAAGACGGTCCTTGAGTTTATTCATGGTGACATGTTTGCCTTCTTTTCCGGCAAAAGGACTGGAGTTGACCATGATGTCGATAGACATTGTCGGCTCTTCTATCTGAATGGGAGAAAGCTCTATTGTATTCTCCTGGCTGCATAGAGTGTCGCCGATGGTGACGTCCTCACAGCCGGAGATGATGACGATATCGCCGGCGCCGGCTTCTTCCAGCTCGACTTTGGTTAAACCGTGATGGCCCTCAATTTTTTGAACCTTGCATATCTTTTCTTCTTTGTCTTTATTGATATGCTTGACGGTCTCGCCTTTTTTTATTTTACCTTCTAAAATTCTTCCGCAGGCCTGTTTCCCGACATAATCATCATATTCAATAGTTGCCGCCTGCATTAAAAACGGTTTTTCAATATCGCCTGAAGGAGCCGGCGCGTGTTTTACGATCAGCTCAAACAATGGCCGCATATTTTTTCTTTCATCATTAAGATCTGCAATGGCAAAGCCGTTCAGTCCGCTTGCGTAGCAGTAGGCGAAGTCCAATTGTTCGTCGGTGGCATTCAGCTCGACAAAAAGGTCGAATACTTCATTCAGCACTCTTTCAGGGTCCGCCTGCGGGCGATCGATTTTATTTAAGACAACAATAGGTTTTAAGTTCATCTGCAGGGATTTCATTAGAACAAAGCGTGTCTGGGGCATAGGTCCTTCTTTTGCGTCGACTAAAAGCAGCACGCAGTTGACCATTCCTAAAACCCTTTCGACTTCACCGGAAAAATCCGCATGGCCGGGAGTGTCGATAATATTTATTTTAAAATCCTCAAAAAACACGGAGGTGTGTTTGGAAAAGATGGTGATCCCTCTTTCTTTTTCCTGGTCATAGCTGTCCATCATTCTTTCGGGGATGTTTGCATGGTCATGAAAAATTTGAGATTGTTTGAGCAGGCCGTCGAGCATTGTCGTCTTGCCATGGTCGATGTGGGCAATAATTGCAATATTTCGAATTTTTTTGTTATTAAACATAATTTTACAACGTGTTTTTAAGATTGTTTATTGTTAATAGCGTAAATTATACCATTAAATCACATTAATTATACATATAATAGCAATAATTTTAAAAATAATTCAGCTATCTTTGTTTGAGACCTTCAGGTATGATGTCTATATCATTTTTATTAAAAACCCCTTAAAAGACAATAAATTATGACATTTCAAGATTTACATATTCCTGCGCCGATTCTAAAAGCGATAGCAGACTTGGGTTATAAAAAGCCGACGGACATTCAAATGCAGGCAGTACCTCCCCTCATGCAGAAAAAAGATTTGTGCGCCTCTTCCATGACAGGAAGCGGAAAAACAGCCGCTTTTCTTTTGCCGGCATTGACCCATTTGTTAAAACCGTCCAAAAAACAGGGACATAGCGCCCGTGTTTTAATCCTTGTGCCGACAAGAGAGCTTGTTCTGCAGGTAGCGGAAGAAGCACAGAAGTACAGCAAGTATTTATCGAAAATTAAAACCGTGTGCATTTACGGGGGCGTTCCTTATCCTAAACAGAAACAACAGCTTTCCAGAGCGCATGAAATACTCGTGGCAACGCCGGGAAGACTGATCGATTTGATCAAACAGAAGAAAGTTAGTTTTCAGAGAATTGAGCTTTTAGTTTTAGACGAAGCAGACCGGATGATGGACATGGGCTTTATCGAGCCTGTTAAGTACATCGCCTCCTTAACTCCGAAAGACAGACAGACGGTACTGTTTTCAGCCACTTTAGATAAAAAAATCCTGCGGGTAGCCGATGAGCTGCTTAATGATCCTCAAATGATAAAAGCGACCCCAGACCAGATAAAGCCAAAAAAAATCGAGCAGCAGCTGTATCATGTATCGAATATTCGTCATAAACAAGTGCTTTTAGAGCATCTTTTAAAAGAAAAAGAGCTGGAGAAAGCCATTATCTTTACAGCCACCAAGCGCTGTGCCAATGATATTGCCGACCGTTTAAATGAAAGCGGGTATAGAGCCGCTCTTTTACATGGAGATATCAAACAGTCGAGACGGACAAAGACCGTTACTGATTTTAAAAAGAACCGTATTTCAACGCTCGTTGTTACCGATGTTGCATCAAGAGGGATCGATATTCAGACGATTACTCATGTTGTCAATTTTGACCTTCCGATGAATGTCGAGGACTATATCCATCGTATCGGAAGAACAGGCAGGGCGGATTCGTCCGGCTGCGCAATTTCTTTCGTCGCTCCCAAGGAAATGTATCTTGTCAGACAGATTGAAAACTATCTGCAGCAGAAAATGCTTGTGAAGGCCAACGAAGATTTGGATCTGGCGTTCAAGGTAGAAAAATCTTTTAAGAAGAAAGATAAGAACAAATCTGATTTTTCCAAAAGATTTAGAAAACAAAAGTTCAAGAAAAGAAGTTTTTCTAAACGGAAATAACCGCTTTGGTGTAGCCAAATTCTGTTAAAGATGGCTTTAATTCATTCTAATAGTTGCTTAAAGAAATTTTCAGCTCTTATTTGTAATAAAGTTATGGATGTCTGCTATGGTCCTTCGACTTCTTGAATCAGGGTACCTTGTTTTTGAGAGTCTTTTTTTGAGCTAATGATAGATGTTTCAGGATCTTTTAATTCTGATATAGAAGCAGCCATTGATTCTTTTAATTCTTTTATCGCTTCAAAAATCCAATCTTTAACATTGGAGATAAATAGACAGTCAACAACAAAAGCTCTTTTTTTTAGCTCTTGTTTTAGCTGAATAATTTTATCTGTTTGGCAAATATCTAAATTGATGCAGAGAATTAGCCGGTTTTGAACGTATTCTTGGATTGTTCTAAAATTTTCATCAGAGGAAAGCCAGCTATATTGTCTGCTGATTTCTCTCTCAAAATCACTCTTCTTCGTATAATCCTTAGCGGAAGAAGAGTAAAATAGCCTTTCAGGGTTGAAAAAATATTGGGATAATTGTTTTATTTTTTCGAAGCATTCAAAGCGATTGCCGGAAGATTCGATGCAATACTGAATATCTTGATGCATGGTGATGTTTGCAGGATTAAAATCAAAAATAATAGCCACTTTAGGCTTGCGCAGGCAGATAAGGTCGTAATTAAAAGTTCCTCCGACGCCTAGTATTGCTCCATTTTGCATAAGAGGCCTTCTCTTTAAGATCTCATAGGTGTTTCCGTAATTTTCGTTTGACAATAGATAGCAGGCACTGCCGTAAATACTATGTGAATATCTTCTGTCGCCTTGATTAGATAAAGCGTAAACAGCGGCGTAGTCGTTTGCCGGGCCGGCAACAGATGTTGATGCGCTCATGGAAACCTTTTGTTTGATAGATCAAAACGAATATTTTATCATTTTATTAAATAAAAATTTAATAAAAAAATAATTTAAAAAATTGTAATTAATTTTATTATTTTGTATAATGTTTGTATTAAAAACAAATTTTTATGAAAATATTGAAATTAATATATAAGCATTTTTTTAAAAAGTTTAGAACTTTGCTGCTAGCCCCATGCTTGCTCCTATGCGCTTTTTTTAAACCACTTAAGGCTCAAGAGGTTGAGAAAGCTAATTACGATTACCTTTCTGGAGCTGCAGAACAGGTAAAAGCCCCCGAAGAAATCAAGGTCCTCCAGTGGAACGTCTGTCTGGCCGGTTTTGCCTCCAAGGGAGCCGGCGGGGTAGAAAATACCTCCGAGAGGCTGGATGGGATTATTCAGGCCATTGAAAAGGAAGATAGCGATATCGTGATCTTGCAGGAGGTCTATGAAAATGATGCCGCCAAGCAAATATTTGAAAAATTAAAAGATAAATATGCCCATATTTATATGGAGATCGGCTCTGAAGCGCAGTCTTTTTTAGGCAAAGCCATGGCCAAGATCAATCCGTTTTATAAAAGCGGGCTGATGGTATTGAGCCGTTTTGAAGTGAAAAACCCAAAGTTTACCTCTTTTACCGATATCGAAGGATCGCAGCAAAGCGTTAATAAAGGCGTGTTTATTTGGGACTTTTTTTTAAATAATAAAAAAGTATCGATGGCAGCGACCCATTTAAATCCTTCTGATGATGATAAGTCTCCGACGCAGGAAGAACAAACGGTACGGAAATTGGAGATTGAAAGGATCCGAAAACTTTTAGAAGAAAGAAAGGCCAAATATACCTATCTGTTCGGGGACATGAACATCGATAAAAACAAAGATGAGTTTTCTTCTTTTTCCCAAAATGCGTTTTCTTTGCTTAACAGAAAAGGCTCAGATCGGCCCACAAATGCCGCCTATGCCCTAAAAACAGGGGACGAGAGGAAAGACTACCTGCTTAACATCGATTATCCACTAGAGCTCAATAAAAGCTTTTTTTCACCTTCTGCCGATTACCGTATTCTAAGTACCGGCTTTAATCAGCAAGAGGTTCTTTCCGACCATCAGCCTACAGTTACATCGATCACTCTTTCTCGCAGATCGATAGCTGCAAAGATCTTATTGAATGCCTATTTTCCAACGTATCATTCGATAGAATTACTCAAATTTTCAAAATAACAAACGGTTATTTGCTTTGGCTGTACGCAGCTTTTAACTGATAGCAGCTATACCAATAGAATAGGCTCAATCCCAGGCTGATCATCCATAAGGCAGAAACTAGTCCTAAGGAAAATCCCGTTGAAGCGACAATCGGCATAAAGAACTCTTCTATTTTTCCTGCTAGGAAAAGATAGGCCATTTGCATGGCCGTTAAGGAAATGCTTATTCCCCGTACAACTAAAATCCATAGTAGCCATCGGGTATTTTTTTTGCGGTAGGAAAGATAATAGGAAAGCGCTCCAATAGCAGCGACAACAGCGATAGGAATAAGAGCGTTTTTCATAAGGGTAAGCACGATGGATAAACAGGTGTAGGCAGTAATGAGAATAAAGCTGATGAGCCATTGTTTTTTTGCTTTTTGTTCCATCGGGCCCTGTCCTTTTTTTTCATGAAAATCAAGGTGAGTTTTTCGAATTTTTTTTAACTTGTCAATATGTAAGATTTCTTTGCTTAGAAGAGACGGATCTGTTTTAATAATAGTACTTTTTTTATCAAGAGGTAGAAGATGAAAACAATTATTACTTTCGCTATGCTATTAACCTTTCATTTATCAGCAGAGGATATCAACATGAACAAAGAATCCAAAATCGTATGTATAGAGACCAATCAGGGTACTGTCGAAGTAAAATTATTTGAAGACGTTGCCCCGAAGGCTTGTGAGAACTTTTTGAAACTGGTAGAAAAAAAATACTATGACGGCATTATTTTCCATCGTGTTATCGATGGCTTTATGGTGCAGACAGGCGATCCGACAGGAACGGGAAGAGGCGGTCAGTCTATCTGGGACAAGCCTTTTAAGGATGAGGTCCGCGCCGACGTTGCCTTTACAAAGCCCGGCCTTCTGGCCATGGCCAATGCCGGCCCAAACACCAATGGCAGCCAATTTTTTATTACTACGGCAAAAACGCCCTGGCTGAATATGCATCACACCATTTTCGGCGAAGTTGTTAACGGCTATGACGTTATTCAGAAAATAGAAAAAGTGCAAACAGACATGGCTGACAAGCCGGAAAAAGAACAAAAAATTATCAAGGCCTATGCCAAATGATTCAGAGAATTATTAAAGAATTATCCCATCATATGCCTTTTACTGCTGCCGGCGGTATTTTAGGGATCCTTCTTTTATTTTTGTTCAAACAGGCCACACCCAATGTGGCCTTTGCTCTTTTTTATACGGCCCATCCTCTTCATGTGCTTTTTAGCGCTATAGTGACGGCTTCGTTATTTCGGCTCTATCAAAATAAAAATCAGGTTTTATGGAAGCAATTTATAACAGTTTTGCTTGTAGGGTATTTTGGGTCTGTGGGCATATCGACCGTTAGCGATTCCCTGTTCCCGTATTTGGGAGAGAGCCTTTTTGATCTGCCCTTTCGCCACCTGCATCTTGGTTTTATTGAAAAACCACTGTTAGTCAATGGCGCGGCAGTTATCGGCATCCTGTTCGGGTTTTTCTATCCATTGACCAAGCTTCCTCATTCAATGCATGTGTTCTTAAGTACATTTGCTTCGCTGTTTCATATCCTTATGGCCTCAGGGACTAATTTATCCTTATGGCTATATGCAGGGATATTTGTCCTTTTATTTATATCCGTATGGATCCCGTGCTGTTTTAGCGATATCGTGTTTCCGCTGCTTTTTGTGAGAAAGAAGTAGATCGTAATTTTGTTTTGATAGCGGTGTCTATAGGTGTAAAATCTTCAACGAGCTTGGGAAAATCTTGTGAAGGGGGTTCTTGAACCGTAATGGTCGTACCTGGAGCAAAATCGCATAAATCAAATTCCTTCTGGTGTTCTGTAGTGATTTGCAAAGCTTGCAATAGAATTTCTTTAGAAAAAGTATATTGATCAAGTAATGCAAGGCAAAAGCAGATGCGATTTTGGAGAATGGATCGGATTAACAAATTTTCCATATATGCAGAAGAAAAAGAAGATAAATCGATAGAAAGAAGAGTTTGTCCGTTATCTTGTTTAAATAATGCTTCAAGGGATAGATCTGTATCTTCGGGTTGAGGCGTTTGTGAATGTAATTTCATTTGCAAGGTAATAAGACATTTTATTTTATTTAAGGTTGGGTTTTCAGGCATTTTTGATAAAATCTGAAAACCATGTTGAAGTATATTTGGAGGGATATCTTCTAATTGGAATAAACTTTTAATAACATATAGTTGCTGATGCTGGCAGGCCCGAATAAAGCTGCCATATTTTTCAGCTTCGCCATCGAAGCTTGGCCCTGCAGCAGCAGGGCCTTTAACAGGTAAAATAGACATAAAAAATCCGCCGGTTTTTTTGCGTTGGCCATATTGGAACTTTTGTAAAAATTATGCAAGGCTTTTAAAGCAGATAGGAGAGCTTGTCATTTTTATAATAAGCTTTTTTTTCGATATTGCTCTCAAAGGGCTTTTGTGCGGCGATGATGATTTCTCCCATTAGCCAAAGGTCTTTTTCCTGCAGTTTTTTCCAGTGCTGGTCGATCGGCGTTTTTTGAGATAGGATAGGAAAAGCGTCTTCTCGTAATAGAGCGTAGGCCTCTTTGAAATTTTCTAGAAGAATGGGCATATAGCGGCGGTTAACCGCATAGGCATAGGCATTGCTCGCTTCGAGTACCCGATAAATATTTTCTTCTTGTCGGGGTTCTTTTTTTTGTATTTTTCCTCCTAAAAGAAAAACATCCCAATCATTATGGACCTGGGAGAAAAAATAATCGATAAAAGGATCTATGTATTCTGTTTGAAGATAAAAGTCGCAGTCATCTTCTAATATCAGGACATTGTTCCATGTGCGGGCTATCGCTAGTTCTAAGGCCCGGATATGGGAAAGGGCGCATCCGCGATGGCCGTTGACAGGCGTATGAACAGCTGAAATTCTTTGTATCTGTTTTTTTTTAACGGACAAGCGCTGAAACTGTTTGAGCATATGCTCTTTTCGGTCTGTGCGAAAATCTAAGTTAATATACAGGATTTTATTAAAATTTTTCATTTTTTTAAAAAAAGTGACTGTTAATATTTATATAGGATTATATTTTTCAAATACATGAAATATTTCTGTTATATCGGACTTATAGTGCTTTCTTTTAGCGTTTTTGCAGATTCCTTAGAAAGGATCTTGTCGAAGGATTTTTCTTACTTAATGCACATGGAAGATATGAGCGGTTTTTCTAGCAGGGATAAGGCCTTTGTCCTTAAATGCAAAAACCAATATGAAAAAAATAAACACCGTCTTTTACAAAATTTTGCAGATAGTAAAATCCCCAAAATTATCCATTTTATCTGGCTGGGGCCGAAAAATTTTCCGAAAGAATCAATCAAAAATATCCGTTCATGGATAGAAAATCATCAGGACTGGGAAGTCTGGTTTTGGACAGACCGTCAAAGGCCGGCCCCATGCAGCGAGATGAAAATCGTTTATGTAGAGGATTTTTCTTTTCAACATTTGCAGGAGGATTTTCTTAAAGCGATAAACTGGGGGGAAAAATCAGATATTTTACGCTATGAGATTTTATATCGGCATGGGGGCGTCTATGCGGATCATGATACGATATGCAAAAGGCCATTAGATATTTTACATCGCGCCTATGACTTTTATGTCTGTGCAAGCGCGTCTCATACTTCTATCGATGGGTATTCTTTCGCCTTAATTATCAGTCCTATAGGAACGACAGCCAATCATCCCATACTTTTAGAAGCTCTTTATCAAACAAAAAATTTAAGGGAAAGGGCTGTTCGAATATATGGGGAAAATAATTCTTGTGATCTGCGAAGAAAAGTCATGCATTCAACCTATATCGCCCTAACCAAAGCCTTTGATAAAAAAGAGGAGGAAGATCATTTTGTGAATATGGTTTTTCCGCCGGTATTTTTCTATGGGGATCCAAGATATGAGGCATTGTTTATTGAACAGTACTGTGCCGGCAGCTGGATAGTGGCTGTTCAAGACAAACAGGAGTGCAGAGAGATAAGAAAAGGACTGTCTCATTTGCGCTCATGGATCTATCCTATCGGCTTTCTGCAAATGACGGGTCTTTTGTTATTAGCAATTATTATAAGGGAAAAAAGATGAAGCGTTTTCTATTTTTTATTCTAATGGCAATACGCGTAAACGGATTGGATTTTATGGAGGCCATGGGAGGCGAAGCTCTCTGTCGTCAGTATATGCAGACAAAAGAGGATAAGTCATTGTATCAAAGTCTGCATAATCACTATCTTCAGCAGAAGAGGGGGGCTTCAATAGAAAAAATATTACATCTTATTTGGCTCGATGAGCAAAAACCATCTAAAGCGAATAAACGGAATTTTTCCCGATGGGCGGATGCTCATCCTGGTTGGAGGGTCTGTTTTTGGACAAATAAAAAACAGTTTTTTCTAAAGAAGAGAAATATCCTAAACTGTTTAGTGGATATGGATTTTTCTCCTTTTTCAAAAAGGAGCTGCAACTGGTATGAGAAGGAGAACTTATTAAAGTATCATCTTTTATATGAAAAAGGAGGGGTGGTCCTTTCTCGGCATGTTATTTATCATAGGCCTTTAGATGCTCTAGTAAAAGAGAAGGACTTTTTCTGTACCATTGAGCCTTTAGACCATCACCTTACAGGAAGCTCGTTTCTATTATCTACCCAGATAATGGGAGCAAAAAAACAGCATCCTGTCCTGCAGTATTGTCAAAAGTTAATAGAAAAAAACTGGGGCTATTATGCCAAGGCCTTTCCTGAGCAGGACAAAGAGTCCATGGAGTATAAGGCCGCTTTTCGAACGCAAAGGCCATTAACCTTGGCTTATTTAGAGAAAAAGGCTCTTTATGACTGGGTCTTTCCTTCTGCTTATTTTTATGAAGGCTATGCTATTGGGCCTGTTTTTTCTAAGAGCTCTCAGCATATCCCCAAAGTACGGGTATCTGATTCTTATGAAATGAAAACATTAAGAGAAGTAAAAAAGTTTAATTATCGATTACGATTCTTTTTATGCTTAAATATTAGTTTTGTTTTATTAGCTATCAGTTTATTGATAATAAATAGGAAGAGATCTCGTCGCTGAGGAGGAATCATGTATATTTTAATAGATATCTATCAGGATATCGAAAAAAAAGATCTTTTATTGTCAGTCGCACAGGATTTAGCAAAATTTGGCCATACGGTCCATTTTTCGATGGTTGCTGACGATAAGCCTCAAAAAATTAAGGTATGCGACAAAGTCTTTTTATATGCTATTTCGAATTCTTCCAAAGAGAAATATTTACAAGGGCTGAGTGGTAAAAAAAAATATGACATCGCTTATAGCTCGAACGCGGAAGTTTTACAAAAATTAAAAGAGGGTAAAAAAGCGAAAAAAATTATTTTTGCCCCTTCTTTTTCTCAAATAGAAAAACAAAATGAGATCTATTATCTGGCTGACGGCATTCATGTCCTATCTGAAAATGAGGCTCAGGTAATTAAGCGTCTTCATGCTCCTTTGGGGGTTATTTCGGTTGCGCCTTCCTTTTTTCCGATAGAAAGACTGCAAGCACGAAATGAATTGGGATGGAGCATCCACTCAAAGACAGTTCTGATTTTGTCTAACGGAAAGCTTCCCTGCCTTAAAAAAATCGATGAGATTTTGCAGGGCATTCAAAAAAGGGAAGATTATTTTTTTGTTCCTTTTGATTTAAAGATCATCGATCTGCAAGAAAATGCCGACATTGAATTAGAGAATAAAAAAATGCAGATTCTCAAATGCCAAAACGAGGATCAGCTTTCTAAAATATTTGCCGCCAGCGATCTGATGATGGTGTTTGACGATCATCAAAATATGGAAAAACGAATTTATCAGTGCTTATCTTGCGGTACGCCGGTAGCGATGGTGCAAAATGAGGCGGATATTATCATTGAGGGTGTCAACGGCAGTCTTTTTTCTCCTAATGACGAGAAGACCATTGAACATTCGATTGAAAAGCTGCTAAGCCATTACTGGACAGATGAGACTATTCGAAAAGAACAAATTGCAAAATCTGCCCATCTATGGACATTGAAAGAAATGGTTAGCTCGTACGAGAACCTGTTTCAAAAAGTTCATTTGCACTGAGCTTCGATCTCTTTGATGTCTTCTTCTATCACTCTGTCTTTATCTAAAAGATACTGAAAGACTAATGGAGCTACAATGGTTGCGTCCGATTCGATAATAAAGCTAGGCGTTTTTGCAGATAACTTTCCCCATGTGATCTTTTCATTGGGGGGAGCGCCGCTATAGGAACCGAAAGAAGTTGTGCTGTCGCTGATCTGACAGAAATAGCTCCATAGAGGGCAGTCCTCTTGTAAGTCCTGCTGGATTAGGGGAACGACACAGATAGGAAAATCTCCGGCTATGCCTCCGCCTATTTGAAAAAATCCGATCGGATGCTTTTTCGATGTTGAGCGATACCATTCGATCAGCGCCTGCATCTGTTCTATTCCTGAACGAACGATAGACGCAGACTTTAATCTTTTTCTAACGACGTGTGAAACAAAGAAATTAGCGGTCGTACAGTCTTCCCAGCCGGGAACAAAGATCGGAAGATTTTTCTTATAGGCAGCTAATACCCAAGAGTGGTTGGGATCGATTTGATAGTCACTTTCCGATAGTTTTTTTTCACATAGCTGATAGATGAATTCATGAGGAAAATACCGTTTGCCGGTATCTTCAGCTTCCTTCCATAAGGCAAATAATTTTGATTCGATACGGCGCATTGCCTCTTCTTCCGGGATACAGGTATCGGTAACGCGGTTCATATGCTGTTTGAGCAGCGCTTCATCTTCTTCTTTTGAAAGGTAGCGGTAATGAGGGATCCTTTTATAAAAATTGTGGGCAACGAGGTTAAAGATATCTTCTTCTAAGTTGGCAGCGGTACAAGAGATAGCATGTACTTTGTCCTGACGGATCATTTCAGCAAGCGAAATGCCGATTTCGGCAGTGCTCATGGCTCCGGCCATGGTCACAAGCATTTTTCCGTCATTTTCCAATAAATTAAACCATCCTTCTGCAGCGTCTACGCAGGTAGCGGCATTAAAATGTTTAAAGTTTTTGGTCATGAACTTGTACATATTCATTTTTTTCTCCTGTGGGTTGATGGAAAATATAGCTGAGCGTTTTGTAAATGAGCTTGGCAGCGAGAAAGTCTGACGAAGGGTCTTCCTTGATCGGACGAAGCTCAACGACATCAAAACCTACGACTTTTTTCAGATTAACCACTTTTTTTAATAATTTTAATATGGGGTACCATTTCATGCCGCCGGGCTCAGGGGTGCCTGTTGCAGGCAGGATAGAAGGGTCAAAAACATCCAAGTCGATCGATATATATACCTGCTGCGGCAAGGAATCGATCACTTTGTCGATCCATAGGTCGTCATCCTGCAGATCTTCAGACAGAAAAAGGTGGACGTTTTTTAAATTTTCTTTTTCTTCAACGCACATGCTGCGAATGCCGACAGCTGAGATCGACTGAACATTTTTATGCTCTTTTGCCCTTGCCATTACTGAAGCATGGCTAAAAGGATTATTTTCATAAGAGGGCCTAAGATCGGTATGCGCGTCCAACTGTAAGACTCCAATAGGGCCAAAACGATCGGCATGGGCCCGGATAGGGCCTAGGGAAACCGTATGCTCTCCTCCGAGGGTTACGACGAATTTATCTTGGTTTAGCAAAGATAAAACATCGGAATAAAGCTGGTTGGTTATGGCCTTAGAACACTCATGAGAGATGGGCGGATGGGTATAAATGCCGTTAAGATAAACTTCCGAATCTGTTTCAATATCATAGAGCTCCATATTCTTGGAGGCTTCAATAATTGCCTGGGGGCCATGTTCCGTTCCTTTTAAATAAGAGGTGCTTTTTTCAAAAGGGACTGGAAGAATGACAATTTTAGAATTTTCAAAATTAGCATAAATTTCAGAGAGGTCTCCGTAATTATCTGTCATAATTGCATCCTTTTTTATACGACCAAATAAGTATAGCTTTCTAAAGCTTCTTTGTAACGTTTTTTTAACTTGGCTGAATCTTCGTTGGAAAGACGGCCCTCTTTTAGGGCTTTTTCAATGGAAATCCGCAGGGCTTCTATCAGCTCTTGAGACTGGTATTGGACATAACTGAGAACTTCATTGACCGTATCTCCTTCCACCTCTTGGGAGAATTCCCAATCGCCATTTTCATCAATATCGATATGAACAGCATTGGTATCGCCAAAGAGATTATGAAGCCCTCCCAGTATTTCCTGATAGGCGCCGACAAGAAAGACCCCTAAAAAATAGGGGGAAGACTGAAATTCATGAAGCTGAATATATTTTCTTGTTTCAAAATTGGAGGAAAACTGATCGATTTTACCATCGCTGTCGCAGCTGACATCTACAAGCTGGGCATGGCGGTTTGCCTTTTCGTTTAACCGATGGATCGGCATCACTGGAAAGAGCTGATTGATCGCCCATGCATCAGGAAGGGACTGAAAAACGGAAAAATTACAAAAATACAGGTCTAAAAGAGATTCATCCAGCTTTTCAATATCTTCCGGAATAAATTTCAGTTTTTTGGAAACCATACGGATTTTAGCTATTAGGTGATAATACACGCGGTCAGCAAAAGCTCTCTCTTCTAGGTTAAGATTGCCCTGGATAAATAGCTGAAGGGTAGTCTCTCTTAAATGATAGGCATCGTGGAGGATCTCATGGCAGTTTTCCGGACATACGGTTTGATAAAGCTGGCATAGCTCCTTTAAAATTTCATGATCGGTAGGCGGGGCAGGAAGCTCGACCAAGGCGTCTAATGTCGGAGAGACATCGATCACTTCTGTGATTAAAACCGAATGGTGGGCGACAATGGCCCGTCCGGACTCGGAAATGATGATAGGCTCGTTAATTTGACTTTCTTCACATGCCGTTTTAATCGCTGAAACAATATCCCTGGCATATTCCTGCATGGTATAGTTCATAGAACAGTTAGAGATAGTTTTGGAGCCTTCGTAATCTACGCCTAGGCCTCCGCCCACATCAAAAAAAGACATGGAAGGACAGAGTTTAGCTAATTCTGCATAAATACGCGTTGCTTCCAGAAGGGTTTTTTTAACCGATGAAATTGAGGTGATCTGACTGCCTACATGATAATGTAAAAGTTTGAGCCAATGATCTTTTTTGGCTTTTTTTAGCTGCTCGATCCCTAGCATGATCTCATGTGTGCTTAGGCCAAATTTTGCAAGCTCTCCTCCTGATGACGCCCATCGGCCGCTTCCACGCATTGAAGATTTCATGCGAAAGCCGATTTCCGCTTCGATACCCAGCTGCGAGGCAATATCAAAGACCAGCTTGATCTCATAGAGCTGTTCTATGATAATGATCGTTCTTCTTCCCAGCTTTCGGGAGAGCAGGGCCAGCTCGATATATTCCGCATCTTTATATCCGTTGCAGAGCAAAAGCCCTCCTTCCGAATCAGATAGGCTTAAAACGCAGATCAGTTCGGGCTTGCTGCCCACTTCCAGTCCCAGGCTATATTGTTTTCCGGCATTACGGATAACGTTGACCACATGTTTTTGCTGATTGACCTTAATCGGATAGACAAGCTGATATCGGTTAGTATATTCAAATTCTTCAATAGCTTCACAAAAAGCCTGGTTTAAACGGTCGATGCGGTCGCGGATAATTCCGTCAAAGCGGAAAAGAATAGGTGTTTCAATACCTCTTTCTATCAAAGACTGAACGACTTCATACAAATCAATCTGTACGTTATTATTTTTTTTAACGACGACGTGTCCTTTTTCGTTAATATCGAAATAATTCTCACTCCAGTGATGGATCCAGTAGATATCCTGGTTAGTGTTTAGATTTTCGTCTTGAAAAATATTTTTTTGAGAAAAAGAAGCTGTATTTTCTTTCATGCGAAGGCCATTTTTTTTGTATTTATATTTAAGTGTAGTTGCTGTTTTTTTTATGGTAAACGGAAAAAATTGATATTTTTTGCCTAAATGATTAAACGTAAAGTAAGCAAGGAGAAAGGCCGTGCCTTATAAAAAAACCGATAAGCTGCCCAAGGCTGTGAAAGATCATCTTCCCAAACATGCGCAAGAGATATACCTGGAAGCCTATAACCATGCATGGGAGGAATACAAAGATCCCGGGAAAAGAAAGACCCCGTCCAGCCTCGAAGAAGTCTCTTGCAGAGTAGCCTGGACGGCTGTGAAAAAGAAATATCACAAAGATACTTCAGGACAATGGAAAAAGAATGTTTGAAGAAGCAAATGATCATGCCCTTTCTATTGAAGAGGTTATACAAAGGTTAGATACTTCTTCTGAAGGGTTAAGTGTAGAGGAATATAAAAAAAGATTAAGTATTTATGGAAAAAACATCCTCTATGAAGAGAAGTTTAGCAAACTAGCCCTTTTTTTTCGTCAGTTTAACAATATCATGATCTACATCCTTTTTGCGGCTTCTGTTTTTAGTGCTGTCACAGAGAAATGGGTGGATTTCTCGGTTATTATGCTCATGATCGTGATCAATAGCATTATTGGATATATTCAGGAACTTAAGGCGCATGTATCGATTGAGGCATTGAAAAAACTAACGCAGGCACAAGAAAAAGTGCTTAGGGATAAAAAACCGATAGAAGTGCCTTCTGAGGATCTGGTCATAGGCGACTGTGTAGTTTTGACAGAAGGAGATACGGTAGGGGCAGATATTCGTCTCATTGAAAGCAGGGGGTTAATGGCCGATGAGTCTTCTCTTACAGGCGAATCGCTGCCTGTGATTAAAGACCATAGTTTAACTCATCTTGAGAAAACATTGATAGCCGATCAGAAAAATATGCTACATGCAGGGACACATATCGTACGGGGGCAGGCGAAGGGGATCGTTGTTGCTACCGGTAAAAACACGTATTTTGCAAAAATCGCCAGGCATTCGGGGGAAAAATCTCCCGATACCCCCTTGATGAGAGCCTTAAGCTTTTTTGCAAAAAAATATGTGCTTGCCATTGTGGGGCTTCTTTTAATTATGGGTATTGTCAGCTTTTTCCAAAAAAGGCCGTTATTCGAGATCATTTATTTTTTAGTCGCTGAGCTGGTTTCTGCAGTTCCTGAAGGACTGTATATTGTTATAACGGTAGTGATGGTCATTGGGGCAATGGCTTTAAGTAAAAAAAAGACTTTCATTCGTCATCTGCCGGCAGTAGAGACTTTAGGAAGCGCAACGGTTGTTGCTATTGATAAGACAGGGACGATCACAGAAGGAAAACTGACGATCAAAGACTTCTTTGCATCAGATAAGCAGCGCCTCAAGCTCTGCAGCTCTTTATGCAATGATGCTCATGAGCATTCATGGAAAGATCCTATTGATTCTGCATTAGCCGGGTGGGTAGAAAACTTTCGTCAGATACGTGAGGAACATCCACGGGTCTGGGAGTATCCCTTTGATGTGAAAAAACGTTTGATGGCAACAGCCAACACGGTCGGCAACGAAAAAAAAGTGTTTATAAAAGGAGCGTTTGAAAGCATTAAAAAAATTGCTGTCAATAGTGATGAATATGAGAGAAAAATGATCGAAATGTCTAACCGCGGCCTTCGGGTAATTACGATGGCGGAAGGCGACTTTACAACTGAAAATATCGATCAGATGCAGGTAAAAATTCTTGGACTTGTCGGTTTTTTAGATCCTGCGAAAAAAGAAGTAAAAGAAGCTGTAGCTTTTGCTAAAAAAGCGAACATTCATATCCTTATGCTTACAGGAGATTATCCTTTAACAGCCAAAGCTATTGCTCATGAGGTCGGCATTGCGGACAAAGAAGAAGAAATTGTAACAGGAGAAGAGATCGATCGCCTGAACGATATCGATTTATTGCATAAACTAAAAACAATCAAGGTGTTTGCCCGTATTCTGCCTGAGCACAAATATAAAATTGTTAAACTGTTACAAAAAAATCAGGAGATCGTTGCTGTAACAGGAGATGGGATCAACGATATGCCGGCTCTTAAGGCCGCAGATTTAGGCATCGCAATGGGATCGGGAGCAGAGGCTGCTAAAAGTGTTTCCAAAATGATCATCGGCGATAATAATCTTAATGTCATCATGCTGGCGATAAAAAATGGGAGGATCATTGCAGATAATATCCGCAAGGTGATCTATTATCTGATGAGTACGGCCATGCAGGAAATGACGCTGATTTCTTTGGCGATCCTTTTTAACTATCCTCTTCCTCTTGCGCCTATTCAGATTTTGTGGATCAATATCGTTACTGACGGCGTGCAGGATAAAACTTTTCCTTTTGCAAAAGAAGAAGAAGGAATTATGGACAGGTCTCCCCGTCGTCCTCAAAAACAGTTTATCGATCAATATCAGGTATTTCATGTTGTCTTTTTCGGATTAGTAATGGGATTTTTGTCCTTAGTGTTATTTATTTACCTCTTGCGAACGTATCCTTATGAAAATGCCTTAACGATTACTTTTACCAGTGTTGTCTTTATCCAATGGGCTAACGGCATACAGGCGCAAAAAGAAAAAGAGCCTTTTTTTATGAATCTTAAAAAGAGCTTTATGATAAATCCCTATATATTTTTAGGCGTAGGCGTAGGGCTGGTATTACAGTTTTTTGCTATTTATGCCCTTCCGGTCGGTTTTCATGTAGTGCCGATGAGCCTGTTGCAGTGGAAATACCCTATTATAGCCTTTATCGTCTCTTTAATTGTCGTTGAAATTCGAAAGTGGCTGGAGATAGGGTGGAAGAATCTGGTCGATAAAAGAGGGAAAACCCCTGTGTAAAAGCCATCCTGTCTGATGGTTATAGTGACAGCCTTCCATCCAATATAGATCTTCTTCTTCCTCATAATAATGGCTGCGGTAGCGCCATGGATTGGAAAGCTTTGATTTCTGTATATGGTAGGAGTTGTGGTCGAAAATCAGGTGAGAGCCTAATGCGTCGTAATAATAGGATTCTTTGATCTGCAGGGGATTATACGAAATTAATGCATAGATAGTATTGTTTAGATCTTTTAGCGGAGTAAACGCCTTGTGATTGAGCTCAATAGCGCAAACGGAAGAAGTATCGGGATTCTTGATGCATAGTTTTTGTATTTTTCCTTTTTCATTGACGATGCCGATCAGAGAGTCATTAAGATATAAATAATACTGTTTTTTTTCTTCTATCCACTGTCCGTTTACCTGTTTATATTGAAATTTCCCTAACTTGCGGTGAAAGGGATCGTAAAAAAAATGGGTCTTATTTTTGTTTTTTACAATATCTGTAAGGCGATTACACAGGTCATAATAGTATTGGACCGCTGTATTGTCCTGAAGACATTGCGTGCAGTTATGGCGATAGTCATATTCAAATAGGCAGAAACCGGTATTCATTAGTAGGTTAGAAGGGGAAAATTCATACATGACATAATCTTTTTGTATACATTGGCCTATAAGATTCCATTGATAAGAACGATTAAACAGCCCTTTTTCCTTTGTTATCTGATCTAGATGATTGAATTCATAAGAGGTTTTCCCAAAAAGAGAACTGATAATTGACTGGACCTGCCCGGAAAAAGATAAAAAAGCAAAGGTTGTTTTATGGACAGGAGAGAGTTGAAAATAGGAACTGTCATTATTTTCATGAATGATATAGCCGCTTTGGCCCAATAGATCTTCTTTATAGGATTTTGGATTTTGGGCAACAGTGTGTGTATATGAGATGGAATTGTCAGAATCGTTTCTGCAGATTTTTTTTATTTCTTCATATTCATATTCATAATGAATAGAAGAGCTATCAGGTAAAACTACGGTTTCTAGTTGGCCAAAAGGAGAATAGCGATAAGAGACTTTGCCATAGGGAAAGCATTCTTCGATCAGCTGCAGTTTCTGATTATAGGTGCGGGTAAAGTCAAAACCATGAATTTGATCGAGAATTTCAACTGTAATTTTGGACCTGTCACAGGTATTCAAAGAACAGAGATAATTGATCGTATTATCCGAAGACTGAATACGGATAGCAGAGGCATTATCATCATATAAAAAATTAAGGGCATGGTCTTTGCAGACTATTTGCGATAGGCGGTCATATTGATCATAGGTATATTGAAGAGTGTTTCCGTTGGAAGATATTTCTTTTATTTTACTGTTTGGATAATAGGAAAAAATGGTTTGTGTTTTCGCGTTATTGGAAAGATATTCATCTTCAATCTTTTTTATCAGCTGATTTTGAAGGTTATAAAAGAAACTTTCGCTTTTGGTAATAATATCCTTAAAAAGATATTTTTTTTGCGTAATTAAGCCTAGATGATTGATGTCTTCAATGATTTTATGCTGATCTTTTAAC
>CAZULH010000001.1:0-23540 GCA_964621105.1 uncultured bacterium | reverse complement strand
ATTATCAAATATCTCGATCGGATTTATTTACAGAAAAATTGGCAGATAGAAAGCGCCTTGCAGGAAAATCTTCAGCGTCTGATTGCTTCTGTTCCTTCTTCTGTTATTAATACGGACCTTTACAGACAGGAGATAGAAAAAAAGCTTTCGGACGGTCTTCTTCATGACAAACAGGCTTTATCTCTTGCGCGGATTGAAAAACAGTCGATCACTGTTATATGCGGAGGGCCGGGGACCGGTAAAAGCTATCTTGCTTCTGAGCTGATCAACCTTATTGAGCAAACATGTTTGGAAGCAGTCCGTATTAAAATAGCGGCGCCGACAGGAAAGGCTGCTTTTAGATTAAGGGAAATATTAGGAAATAGAGAGAGAAAGAATCTGGTCATTGAAGATTCAACCCTTCATTCTTTATTAGAAATGCCCTTTGATAAAAAAGAGAGCCTTCCCTTTATTGATGCTGACATCATTATTATTGATGAAGCATCGATGATCGATTCGTATATGATGAGCCGGCTGTTTAAGAAAACATCTTCATCGACAAGGCTTATTCTTATTGGCGACCCCCATCAGCTTCCTCCGATTGAAACCGGCCATATTTTTTATGATCTTGTTTATCAAGGAAAAATGCCAAAGGTAGAGCTCGAAAAAAATTATCTTACGCAAAATAATGAGCTTTTTGATGTTGCCCAAAAGATTTTACAGCTCGATGCCGCGGGTGTTATGCAAATGATTGAAAACCCTCTTTATCAGCATATTCAGATGGCTGATGAAAAAGAGTTTGAAACGTTTCTTCAAAGATTTTTTCTTTTTGAGGATTTAAATTTTGACTTAATTAGCAAAAGGTTAGAGGACTTTAGGTTTCTCTCCTGTATGCGCAAGGGCCCATGGGGGGTAGAGACGCTTAATGAGAAAGCATTGGCTTATGTGCAGTCGAAAATGTATAGAAAAGAACTGATTGCGCCCATCATAATTACTAAAAATGATAGAAATCTGAATATTTACAATGGAATGATGGGGATATGGAAAGGAAAAGATGCAAAAGCATATTTACAGGGAGAAGGAACCCTATATTTTATTCAGGCAGATGGAAGTGTTCGAAAGATTAGCTCTAAAATTGTCGGCAGTTATGAGCTCTCTTATTGCCTTTCCGTTCACAAGAGCCAAGGCAGTGAATTTAAAAGCGTATTTCTTTTTGTGCCGCAGCAAAGCCAAAAATTTGGCAGTGAAATTCTCTATACGGGAATAACGAGAGCAAAAAAACAAATTTTTCTCTGTGCACAAAAAGCAACACTTATTGCGACAATGGAAAAGCCGCAACAATTGGTTGTTTAGGATTTAGAGCAAAGCTTATGCATTTTTGATTTAACGCGGGAAGCCTTGTTTTTTTTGAAAATACCTTTTTTAGAGCCTGTATCTAAAAGGCTGTTAATCAGGTTAAATTTTTCTTTTACGGCTTCAGCATTGCTTTTTTCAGATATTGATTTTTTCAATGAACGAATAGCTGTTTTAACTTTCGATTTAAAAGCTGTGTTTCTTTCGTTTCTTTTGACATTTTGCAAATCTCTTTTCAATGCAGTCGGACGTTTTTTTGGTAGTTTCTTGTTATTTTTGTCTTCGGCTGGCTGGGTCATAGTTCTCCTACAAATTTAATGAGTATCCACTATAAGACAAATGCTTTTTTTCGTCAAAATTCAAATAATTTTTTTCTTGTGAAAAAAATAAAAAGAATATGTTTTAATTATCATTTTATAAGAAGATACATTATTCGTTATCAGAGATATGAAGTTTATAACCAAAAAAATATTTTTTAACCTGGTCATCGGTCTTACCTTTTTGGGGGCGGGCTTTTTCACGGTCCTTTCAGGGGTCGAGATTTATCGATATATCAGCTTTTCTCATCAGACAAAGATAGAAATTATCGATTATACGCTTATGAGCAAAAGGGGAAGATATCATATTCAGGTCCTTTATTCCTATCGGGTTAAGGGTAGGGAGTATTTTAAAAAAGAAGTCCTCCCCGAGTTTTATTTAAACACGTATGCCGCCAAAGAATCCTTTGAAGGCGATAGGGCCGGTTATAAGGGAATATGGTATAATCCTTCTAATCCTGTTAAAGGCTCTCTTGTTAAGGCCTTTCCCTTCAACCATGGAATTAGGGCCCTGGCGGGAATAGGGATTTTTATCTATTTTTGTTATTTAAAGAATTTATTTGATAAAAAAGAATATTGATAATCTATAACTTATTGACATAAACGGATATCTACTCCAAGATAAAAGGGGCATTTATTTTGATATAGAACCCAAGTTAGATTCCAAAAGTTTATTTTTTTATAGGAGCATATGACAGAAAATTCACCCTCTTTTTCCGATCCTAAACATCAGCAGAAACTAGAAGAGCTTGTCGCTTTAGCGAAGGAAAACGGTTTTATTACATATGAAGAAATCAATGAAGTTCTTCCTATGAGCTTCGATTCGCCGGAAGAGATCGATCAGATATTGATCTTTTTAAGCGGTATGGACATTCATGTTTTAAACCAGTCGGAAGTAGAGAGGCAGAAAGAGAGGAAAAAAGAAGCAAAAGAGCTTGAGGGAATTTCTAAAAGATCGGAAGGTGCTTTTGACGATCCTGTCCGTATGTACCTTAAGGAAATGGGAACGGTCCCCCTTCTTTCTCGCGAAGAAGAGGTGGAAATATCGAAAAGGATTGAAAAAGCGCAGATTCAGGTTGAAAAAATCATTATGCGCTTTCGTTATTCGACAAGGGAAGGAATATCGATTGCCCACTATCTGATTTCAGGAAAAGAGAGATTTGACAAATTAGTTGCTGAAAAGGAAATTGCTGATAAAAATTTATATTTAAAACTGCTTCCCCGTTTATGCGACCTTTTGAAGGAAGAGG
Organism: uncultured bacterium; assembly: GCA_964621105.1. GTDB lineage: Bacteria > Chlamydiota > Chlamydiia > Chlamydiales > SM23-39 > CAZULH01. The sequence goes on along the minus strand of CAZULH010000001.1, from coordinate 20,641 downwards.
ATGGGCTTTTAGAGAGTTTTTTAAATGAGTTTCGCTCTCCATCTCTTACAAAAGAGAAAAAAGTGAAATTGCTAGAAGAGATTGAAAAATGCCGTATTCGCGCTCAAGCGTATTTGCGTCGTTTTCATTTTCGTCATAATGTAATCGAAGATTTTGGAGAGGTTATATTAGCTTCTTATGACCGCTTCTTGAAATTAGAAAAAGAAGTGCGCGAGCTGACTCCTCGTGCTGAAAAAAATAAGTTTGCCTCTAACAAACTCGCTGCTGCCCGCCGAAAATTAAAAAAACGCGAATTAGCGGCAGGACGGGGAATGGATGAGTTCGAGCGAGATGTCCGTATGCTAGAGCGATGGATGGATAAAAGTCTTGAAGCGAAACGTGAAATGGTCGAATCCAACCTGCGTCTTGTTATCTCTATCGCTAAAAAATATACTAACCGAGGCCTTTCTTTTCTGGACCTTATCCAAGAAGGGAATATGGGCTTGATGAAGGCCGTTGAGAAATTTGAATATCGAAGAGGCTATAAATTTTCTACCTATGCTACCTGGTGGATACGGCAGGCGGTTACCCGCGCGATTGCCGATCAGGCCAGAACGATCAGGATTCCTGTGCACATGATCGAAACGATCAACAAAGTGTTGCGCGGAGCCAAAAAATTAATGATGGAAACGGGAAAAGAGCCTTCACCGGAAGAACTTGCAAAGGAACTGGGGCTGACACCGGAAAAAGTGCGGGAAATCTATAAGATAGCCCAGCATCCGATCTCTCTGCAGGCAGAGGTAGGCGATAGCGGTGAGAGCCAGCTTGGTGATTTTCTGGAAGATACAGCAACAGAATCTCCTGCTGAAGCTACCGGCTATGCGATCTTAAAAGATAAAATGAATGAAGTTCTAGAGACCCTTACCGATCGGGAAAGATCGGTGCTTATCGAGCGTTTTGGCCTATTAGACGGCAAGCCGAAAACTCTAGAGGAGGTCGGCATGCGTTTTAAAGTAACTAGAGAACGTGTGCGTCAGATTGAGGCAAAAGCCCTTCGTAAAATGCGGCATCCTACACGGGCAAAACAGCTGCAGGCTTTCTTAGACCTATTAGAATCCGAATAAATGTAAAGCCGCTTTACATCTGTGCCGGCTGCACTGGAATTCCACAGCTTTCAAGATAGACATTTTGATAATATTTTTTTCGCTCTTCAGAACGGATGGCGATTTCTGGATCGCTATCCGGAACAATTCCCATAGCCGGCTGCTGGTTATGGTATAAATGTACATAGGTTGACTGTTGCTGGAGCATCCATTGAACGACAGGGGTAGAGTGACACAAATGATGGGTTTTTTCACGGAAGATATCAAAAATGGAGTCCATCATTGATTTAAAGCGCTGAAAACGGGGTAAGCCTTCGTTTGGCTCTTCTTCAGGTTGCAGTTCCTGCACCGGAGTTCCTTTTTTAGCGCCTAAAGCCAAAAAGAGACAATTAAAGGATACATTTCGAATGATTTTGGGGATAAATAGAATAACTTCTGCAATGAACCAGAATATATTCTGAATAAATCGCGGCATTTTTTCATTATAGATTTTAGAGATTCTATCCCGCAGGGGCTTGGTGGCGATTCGTAATTGAGAAAGAACGGGAATATTTGGCGTTGCCAAGTATAGAAAATGTGTAAATGTAAATTCATTATCGATTTGAATGGTTTCGCCGGAGACTATCTTCAAAATCGAAATTGCAAATTTAGTACAGTTTTGCCTCATAAGATTGAATCGAACAATTTCTTTTCGTGATTGACTGCAACACTGAAGAGCTTTGGCAAAATTTTCTTCTTGGACAGGAATTGTTGTAACAATTTTTCCTTTATGCTTTGAAAATTCTCTAGTGTCAATAAGCGTTGGGAAACCATTGCAGGAAGATAAAACACGAATAACATTTTCGTTATCTATTGGATTAGTAACAAGTCCTGTACAAAAGACCTCGCCGGTTTTTCCATCGATCAAGCGTATCCAAACATGATCTGGAATATGAGCAAAGGTATTTTTTAATGCTTCGGGCAGTTGTTCGGGCAGAACAAAAGGAATATGAGTTAATTGGAAAAAGTAATCGGTTTGTATTTCAGGGTTAAAAAGAGCAGCATGTGCACGTAATTTTGCTACTTCTTCTTGGGATAGTTTTTCACATGCCGGCAAGGTTTCTGATATATAAAAATTGATTGGAACAAGCCCTGAGGGTGATAAATAACACCATCGTTCTTCAACCTCTTCTCCCTCAACATTGGTAATTTGATATAAGGCTTTTTCTTTTTTATTCCATCTTAGCTGGCCGCGGATTTCTTCAGCAGGCGTCCATCTACCCTCTTTTTTAATGCATAACTGATCATTTTCTACTTGATATCCGTGATTAGTGCTGCCATCTGCTGTACTATTTTTATGTCCTATGATCGCATACATCAGCTGGGTGTCGAAAAGAAATTTAAAATCATAAAAAAACGAATCAACAAGATAATGGTCATCCTGTAGCCCTAGTTCAGCCATTTTTTCTCTTACTCTTCCCTTGCAAAGAAGGTATTCGATGGCCTTATATGTATCGCAGTCTTTGGGCAGAAGCTGCTGGTACTTGCGCAGCATCTTTTGTTTCTTTTTATCGGTGAGCAGCCTGTCTGCGTAAGTATTGAGTTTTCCCCATTCAGTATCAACAAATCTGCTTGGAGCATCTATCGCTATTTTTGCCTGTTCGATAAAATAGGCGTCTTTTTCTGTGATCAGCAGTCTTCCGATCGTTTTTGTATAAAGAGCAATTGTTTCACGGTCGATAATGGTTGTTTCCGGATGAGCAGAATATTTATGAATAACAGCGGACAGGGAATAATTGCGGATATGTAATAATTGGCAAATGGTTCGGAAAAAATATGCAGATATAGAACAGTCGCGTTCTTGCGACTGAACAGCTCCATTATAATCTACGTAGTAGTATCTAGGTGTAACTGCTGCTGTCATGTTAAGGTACTTATTATATTATGGAGCGTAACGGGGTCGAACCGTTGACCTCAACAATGCCATTGTTGCGCTCTACCAACTGAGCTAACGCCCCAAATTATTTTTAATAGGTCTATGATAGCATTTTTACCAATATTTTTCAATTTTTCATTGTTTTCTATCGAAGTTAAAATTATAAATTGAAGGCATTAAAAGAAGGATAGCATGCGTAAAAACTTTTATTTTTCTTATATTATTCTTTTTTTAGGAATTTTTTCTCTCTTGAGCATTCCTACGCATATAGCCAATGAAATCCGATGTAATGTTGTTTCCCGTCTTTCCCCCTCCTGGTCAATACTGGAAAATATCAGTATGAATTTTTTACATATTCCCACCTATTCGGCGATGGGGCAGAAAAAACTGAATCAAAATATTGATTTGACAAATCTTTCCTTAGAAAATCAGCTATTAAAAACGCAGCTTGACAGTGCTTATGAGTGGTTGTTGTTTGAACAGAGGATAGAACAGCAGGTTGACAGGATTAAGGAATATTCTTGTCATAAACAGGATGATCTTTACTGGAATGATTTTATGCGTCGGCGCAGCGAGGCATTAAAGAGAGTGATCGAAATGGAGATGCAGTCGATGCCGGCGAGGGTTATTCATCGTGAGCCCGCATCGTGGGGAAGTAGCCTTTGGGTAAATGTAGGCACCCATGACAATGCTTTTTTAGAAAGAGAGATTATTGCTAAGAACAGTCCTGTTGTTATTGGAGAGTCTCTTGTCGGCGTGGTCGAATATGTAGGATATAAAACTTCAAAGATCCGGCTGATTACCGATTCGGGCCTTATTCCGTCGGTAAGGGCAGTAAGGGGAAATATACAGAAACAAAAAATTCATGAAGCCATCTCTTCTCTTATCCATCAGATGGAACAGCCGGTAGGTTTATTTATTAGCAGAGAAGAAAAAGAGCAGTATGTCTCTGCTCTGCAGATTTTACAAAAACGTCTGCAAAAAAATACAAAAGACAAGTATCTGGCAAAAGGCGAGCTGCATGGTTCAAGTTATCCTTTGTGGCGTTCAAAGAGCAGTCTGCTTGAGGGTGTAGGCTTTAATTATGACTATGCCGATGAAGAAGGCTCGTCAAAAGAGCTGAAAACGGGCTCTTCGTTTTCATCGATCGATCTTATGAATGAGGAGGCCTTAATTCAGAAAGGAGATTTATTAATTACCTCAGGATATGACGGCGTGTTTCCGGAGGGACTGCATGTTGCTGTTGTAGAAGATGTCGGCTCGTTAGAAAAAGGGCAGTACTGTTATTCGCTAAAGGCAATGCCGACGGCGCACAATCTCAATGATCTGCAGATTGTATTTATCCTTCCTCCTCTTTCGGGAGAGGATCAGAGCTTCTGATAGATTTCGTAGATATTTTGTTTGATCATTTCCGGTTCAACAGTAGGATCAAACGTATCAAGATAAACATGTTTTCGTATTTCTTCAAACCGCTTGTCTTTCGGCAGGTTCTGTTCAATAAACTCATCGATATGATCATAGACATCTATGGGAACATCGAACCCGCAATTAGAGATAAAACGGCTGGGAGAATTTTTTTCAAATTTGTTGTGATGCATAAAGAACATGGGCCGGTTGAAGTAGAGAAAATCATAGTTGACAGATGAAAAATCACCGAGGTAAATATCCGCTTTTTCCAAGATGGGATAAACATAAGGATAATTTTCTAAGAAGGTAATATTTTTAAATTGACCGGTCAGCCAGATAATTTGTCCCGGATAATGGCGGTATAAATTGGGATGAAACTTGACGATAACATTAAATTTATTTTGCAGTTTTTCTAAAATATTTTCATAGACATCAAAAAAGGTTGTGGACTGTTCAAAGAAATCCAGACAGGAAGGACAGTATAAGAGGGTCTTTTTTTGTGGGTCGATTTTAGAGAAAACTTCTGTTTCAACCATTTTCATAAAGAAAGCGCGATACTTTTCAAAAAAATGTAGCCGCAGATTGCCTGTTAATATTTTATGAGAAATAGAATCATAGGCTTTTTTTAATTTTAAGAAATTGATGATACGGTTGCCATAGAGCATAACAGCCTGTTCGCCTGCAAAATATTCCATCCATACGCCGACGTGTCCTTTATCTGAGTTGCCATGAGGAGTATAGATGCGTAAGAATTTTTTGGGTTTTTGCAATAAGTTAACTTCATCTTTTTCGACGGGGCTTGTGAGCACGCCGCCAAAAACGATTTGATAGTTGGAATAAAAATAAAAAGGGTTACGTGTAATTGATGGCTCGCAGTATTTGGCCGAAACAAAAGGGTAATATTTTTTCATTATCCGGTATTGCTCTTCATCTTCGATATAAACGGGAATGTCAAAAAGATCGGCAATGGGCGCAAGATGATCGAGAAGGTGGGTGTGGTCCTGGTGGTGGACAACACATGCTTTTATTTTGGAATTCATATACGATGTTCTCCTAAATCTAATCATAGAAGAAACAAGTTTTATATGAAAAAAGAAATGCGCCAAGCGCTTATTTTATGGTTTAAAAAAAATAGGCGCAGTCTTCCATGGCGTGAAAAAAAAGAGGCCTATAGGGTATGGATCAGCGAGATCATGCTTCAGCAGACACGTGTTGAGGCAGTGTTATCTTATTATAATCAATGGATGGAAAAATTCCCTTCTGTTCATGATTTGGCAGAGGCTTCTTTGGCAGAGGTTATTAAAGCATGGGAGGGTTTAGGCTATTACAGCCGCGCTAGGAATATTCATCAAACAGCGAAAATAATTGTGCAGAAACTGCAGGGAGTTTTTCCTTTTACTAAAAAGGAGCTTCTTTTGCTTCCAGGAATAGGCAGTTATACTGCAGGGGCCATTTTATTATTTGCTTTTCAGAGAAGATCTTCTGCTGTTGATGGAAATGTCATGCGTGTTTTCTGCCGGTTTTTTTGTATTGAAAAAGATATTCAAAAACAGAAAACAAAAAAAGAAATAGAAGAAAAGATGAGTAAAGTTCTTCAGCTAGAAGAGGAGTTTGTCCTATTGGCAGAGAGCTTTATTGAACTGGGGGCGCTGATATGTAAAAAACAGCCTTTATGTTCGGACTGTCCCTTGAGCGCAGCATGCAGGGCCCATCAAAAAAATATCGCCGGCTATTTGCCTATTAATTCTAAAAAACAGGAATTAATCAAAAAGAACAGGATCGTTCTTTTGATTCAGCACAAGGATTTGTTCTTAATTAAAAAGAATGAAAAAAAAGGACTGATGCAGGATCTGTATGAATTTGTATATTTTGATGATTATACTACCTTACACTCCTCTATTTGCAAGCAGCTGCCGGGGGCCCTGCACATGAAAAAACGTTATCCTAAAACAAAGCAGTTTTATACGAAATATGCTGTTTCTCTTTTTCCCTACCATGTTTTGGCTGATAAAAAATTTTCTTTTTCTCCCTATCAGTGGGTCGCTTTAGATTGTTTGAAACAATTGCCCTTTTCTTCTTCTCATAGTAAACTAGTGCAAACCTTAATCCAAGAAAACAGATGAGAATCATCCATGTTGAGTCTTCCCCCGGATGGGGAGGCCAGGAAATGCGTATTTTACATGAAGCCTTAGGCATGAGAAAAAAGGGGCATGAAGTTTTTTTTGCTGTTGAAAAAGGAGGGGGGCTTGTTTTCAAGGCAAGAAAAGAGGGCTTTAAGGTTTATGAGGTTCTCTTTAAAAAAATATTCTGGCCGATTACTTTTTTTCAGCTTGCAGCTATTTTTCTTTTTCATCGCATAGATATTGTTAATACGCACTCTTCTTCCGACAGCTGGCTTGGGGGCATTGTTGCCAGGCTTTTAAGAAAAGCTATTATCCGCACCCGTCATTTATCTACGTCTATCCGCAGGGGGCTTAACAGCGTTCTCTTATATGATAGGTTGGCGGATTTTATCGTTACCACTTCTACTGATGCTGCCGATATTATTATTCGTCAGACTAAAAAGACAAAAGAGAACTGTCAGTGCATACCTACGGGGATTAATCCGCTAAAGATTACGATTGATGAAGAGCAGAAAGAACAATTTCGAAAAAAATATGCAATAGGGCCGGAAGATCTTGTTGTAGGGACCGTATGTTTTATGCGTTCATGGAAAGGGATCGATGATTTTATTAAGGCTGCCAAACTCATGGAAAAAGATCTTTGTGTTAAATGGTTTATTATCGGCGGGGGACATGGTGAAAAATATCAGAAGCAGGCAGAAAAACTGCAGCTGAAAAATCTGTATTTTACAGGGCATTTGAGCAATCCTTTTTCCGCAATTGACTGCCTGGACATTTTTTCTCTGTTGAGCACGGCGCATGAAGGCGTCTCACAGGCCAGCCTGCAGGCCGCCTATTTGCAAAAACCTTTAATTACAACGCCGACAGGCGGCTTAAAAGAAGTATGCGTCCATAATACAACGGGACTGATCGTTGCTCCTTTTTCTCCTCATCAGGTAGCAGGGGCTGTTATGCAGCTGAAAGAAAATATACAGACAAGAAAAGAAATGGGCAAAAGAGCGAAAGAACATGTTGAAGGTTCATTTTTATACGAGCAGATGCTTGAGAAAATGGAGAAGATATATTTTCTGTTGAGAAAGTGAAAGTCTTGTTTTCTAAAAAAAAATTAGATATCTTTTTTTCCTTCATATAAAGGAGCGTCAGATGAAAGAGAGTCAAGAGACAGAGCAGAACCAAAAGCTCATGCAGTGGATACATGTCATTTATCAAAAGAGGCTTTGGATTGCGGGTATCTTTACGGGATGGATAGCCGTAGGATTTATTTCTTTTTGGGCAGCGGATTTCTTTAAAAAAGATCCCTCCTTGTCCATTAAGAAAATAGACGATCAATATGAGGAGCTGGTAACCCAGGACAACGATAAAGAGGCAGAATTTTTTAAAACATTAGAAAGCCATGCTTATTTGCAGCCGAATTATCAGGGAAAGGTGGTCCAGCATTTTTTTAACAGGGGTTTTTATGATAAAGTGTGGCTGTTTGGGGAAAAGGTTTGCAAAAGGACATCTCAGGAGCTGCCGTTATTTCATCGATATTCTATGGGAACTCTTTTGATCGCCAACGGAAAATATGACGAGGCTTTAGAACTGTCTAAAAATTTACAGAAAGCATTGGATATGCATAAGGATCAATATACCTATCTGCAGGGGCTGAATGTTTTACGTATGGATATATTAGAAAAACTGACAGGCGTTAAAGACAAAACACAGGCATATAAGAGGGTGGGCGACTTTTTGCTTACCAAAGAAAAAAGCACCTCAAAACGAGATGCTTTTTTTGTTCAATCCTTTCAGGACCTGTTTAAGATCCCGTCGGAGTCGAAATAACTTTTACAGATGTTCGTCTTCGTCGGATGGGCCTTTTTTAGGTTTTTCTTTTGGCTGCATGATGGCGCCTTGGCCAAGCATATGGAAGCCGATGCCGGCTAAAAAGCCAACTTCAATGAAAATAATAAAAGGTAAAAACACGGCGATAACGATACGGACGATACCGACGATAATCTGTGTTGTTTTTTCCTGCTTGATGAAAAAATGCACCATTTTCTTTTGGAATTTTTGCATCTGCTCAGGAAAGGCCAGGCTGATAATTGCTGTTAAAGCAGCTAATGTCAAACTTAGTCCTGATCCTGTGAAAAAATTAAAAACGCTTGAGATTGTAGCAATAATAATTGCCAAAATAATGAAAACTTCTGTCAAATGCTTACGAGCAAAAGATTCAATTTCTTCAACGGAAAGACCTTCTTTAATTTTATTGCTGAAAGAAGGGCCGTTATCTTTTTTATCTATCATGAGATCCTCTCTTTAAATTCTTGCTGCCTTATAATGCAGATCTTTTTTTATTGTTAATTTAAATATTTAATCCCTTTTTTTGCAATAGTTAGCATTCGTTGAGTTTTTTTCGCAAAATCTATATAGTGGATTCCCTGTATAAATAATTAGATAAAAAACATGTTTGAAAATAGATTTTTTTCACTAAGAAGCTTATCTAAAGCAATACTTGCTTCTTTTATTCTTATTATGATTTTTTCAGCCAGTATTTTTGCTTTGCTTCTTTTTTGGGGATTTTATAGTCCATATAAGGAATGTTTAAGCCGGACAGATTACGAAAGACCTCTTCCTAATCTTATAAAGAATGGGAGAGAGGCAGACTTGAAGGTTTTTTTTAATGAAGAGAAGCCCATTGTCCTTTCGCTTCCCGATCTTAAACACAGTTTACCGGCAGTCAGTTATTTTCCTTTTCCTGATAGAAAAGACGTAAAAAAAGAATATCGGATCGGCGATGAGATAGTAGAGTCTGGAAAAAAAATTTATCTCAAGCAGGAAAACGCTCATTTTCAAATATCGTCTTCTCCCACTGATTTGGCCATAGTTCCTCGGCAGCTTGGCCCCCGTATCTGCTGCGATGTTTTAGCCTCTCTGCCTGATCGGTATCAGCTGGATGTATCGGAGTACACCTTTCCTGTAAATGAGGTTGTTCATAAGGAGAACCTGCCTTCTGCATTTGCTTTATTGCAGAAAGGGAAATGGCTGGGCAAAGATTTGGCTTCTTCTTCTAAGCAGCGGCTGCAGGTGGAAGATAAGATTTTTTATCTGGATACAAATGATCGGCTGATTTTCAAAGAGGGTATCTGGCAGAAAGCGATAGAAGATCAGGATATATCGAATTATCCAGTAGCGATGTTCGGCTCTGAGGAGACTACTCTTATATTATATGGATGGGAACCGGCTGTATGCGGTCATTTTGAATGGGGATATTCGTTAGAGACAAGTGACTTTGCAACAGACAGCTCTTCTTTTATTCAGGAGCCGGCGATGCGTTCTTGCGGTCTTGTCAGCTGTAAGATGGGCGGCAAGAGAACTCTTCTACAGGCTGACAGGTGGTATATCCATCGTTTAAATCAATGGCGGTTGCTTTCGCAAGTCCTGCCGTTTGAAGAACTGGCAGACGGACGGTCTGACGATCTTTTTTATTGTGAGGCGATAATAGAAGAAGAGGGTTCATCCTTTATAAAAGGATATCTTTTTAATTCATGCCGCAATGAAAAAAAAGAGGTTATAGTTCCTCTGCCGCCCAAAAAAAACCATCTAAGGCATCAGGCTATTATGCAACGTATTAATAAAAATAGTGAGTAATTCATCATGAAAAAAATTGTATTATATTTTCTTTCTTTTTCTTTTTTATCTTTTCCTTTTGCTTTTGCCGAAGAAAATGATCACCCTGCGATTTCCTGTGAAGAGAACCAGAAAATAGAAGATCTTCGCGCAAAATTAAAAGAAAAGTTTGAAGAAGCGTCAGTTTTATATGAATCGCAGGCACAAGAAAATATGTACAAGCAGCTTCATAAAGAAGTAACGGCAATTAAACAAGAAATTCGTAAGAGAGAAGAACAGTGGAAAAAAACGGCGACGGACGGTCATCTTCAAAAAGGAGAGAGCTTCGGTTTTTGGGATCAGGGAGAGACGACCCTTTCACAGCTGCTTTTAGAGTATGGCTCTTTAGATTATTTATATGTGATCCCCTATGAACTTGGGGCTATGAAAATTCATTTGTATTCGAGCATCCCTCTTCCTCATGAGTCCTGGACGGAAATGATCGATTTAATTTTAGCGCATAATGGCATTGGCATCAAACAGCTCAATCCTTTTGTGAGGATGCTATATATTTTTAAACATGACCCCACCAATATTTCTAAAATTGCGCAGTCGATGGAGGATTTGCGTTTTTTACCGGACCATGCCTGGGTCTTTTATATTTTTTCTCCTTATGTCGAGCAGGTAAAGGGCGTACAGAATTTTTTTGATCGTTTTTCCGATCCTAAAAAAACAACGGTTCAAGTAGTAGGAAGTAAAATTGTTTTGGTTTCAACAAAGGATAATATTGAAAAGCTGATGCAGCTTTATCAGGCCATATGGGGAAAAGATAAGGGTAAAATTGTACATGTATTTCAGTTAAAGAAGATTTTAGCTCAGGATGCAGAGAAGATTTTAACCAGTTATTTTCAGGAGCCCAACGCCAAGTCCCGCCCCGCTTTTTTTAATTCGGGGGCTGAAGAATTATCTATTGTTTCTATGCCTTCGGCCTCATCGTTAGTGGTTATGGGCAGTTCGGACCTTGTGGAAAGAGCGAAGACAATGATTGAAAATCTTGAAAGTCAGCTCGACGACCCTGATGAAATGGCTGTTTTTTGGTATACCTGCAAGCATTCGGACCCTCATGATTTAGCGGTTGTTTTAGAGCAGGTATATTCCTCATTGAGCCATGCTCAGCTGGAGAATTCGTCTTCGAATAAAATAAAAGAAGAAAAACCTTTGTCTGCGTCTCTAAAAATGCAGAAAAAGCAGGAAACGTCTTTAGTGGTAGCTCCCAAAAAAGTGGTGCCCAAAAAAAAGGAAGCAGATCTTTCAGATAACCATTCCCAGAATTTTATCGTTGATGCCAAGACCGGTTCGATCATGATCGTCGTTCAGAAAAATTTATTGGAAAAGATACAGAACCTGATCAAAAAGCTGGATGTGGCAAAAAAAATGGTGCAGATCGAAGTTTTGCTCGTAGAAAAAAAGATGATGGATAACAAACAGACCGGTATCAATTTATTAAAATTCGGGTCGGGAGCCGGCAAGATGGATTCGGGCTTAAGTTTTAATGATTATGGCAAGCGCGAGTCTACAAAGGGGCTATTGGATTTTATTATTAGCCGGCCGGTTGATGGAGTTATTCCCGCTTTTGATTTCGCTGCTAGTTTTTTAATGTCGCAGGAAGATGTAAAGATCAGCGCTACCCCTTCTGTTTTGGCGATTAACCAAACACCTGCGACCATATCTATAGTTGAAGAGAGATGGATCAATAACGGTTCGGTGAGGGTAGATACTCCTGACGGGCCGACATGGGAGCAGACATCTACCCCTACGCAGTATGGTATTACCATCGAAATGACTCCGACTATTAATGACAGTCAAAAAAAAGAGGAAAAGGGTTTTGTTACCTTAAAGACAGATATTACCTTTGATACGACAAAGCCTGTAAAAGATCAGGCCAAACCTGTTGTCACCCGCCGCCATGTGGAAAATGAGGTGAGGATTGCTGACGGTGAGACGATTATACTTGGGGGGCTGCGTAAGCAGTCATCTGAAGACGGAAGGGAGAAAATACCCTTTTTGGGAGATATTCCGGGGATCGGTAAACTTTTTGGATCGACGCAGATGACTGACAGTTCAACGGAAATGTTTATTTTCATTACGCCACATATTATTCAGGACCCAATCAAGGACATGCAGGCATATAGGACAGAGTCGTTGAAGAAAAGAGCTGGAGATATCCCTGAATTTATCCAGCGTCTTCAGGAAGCGAAAAATCTAGAAAAACAAAAGCTTTTTGAAGGAAGCATAGAATTATTTTTGGATCGGTTTTAATGAAAAAGGAAAAAACGGATCAGGAAGCATTTGCTACGATGTTTAAGATAAAAAAGGTGTCATCCCTTTTATCTTATCGCTTTGTTAAAGAGAAAAAACAGGTTGTTCCTTACCGTTTTGCGCGTGAGAATTATGTGCTGCCGGTGGATGAGGATGAAAAATATTTTTATGTTGCTATTTGCGATCCTTTGAATGTTTCCATTCTTACTGAATTAAAAGTTCTGCTGCAAAAAAAAATTGAGCCCTTGTTCTGTGCAAAAGAAAAAATGCAGGAAGCTTTGGAAAAATGTTATGAGCAAAAAGTCGAAGAAACTCAAAAAATTATTACGGACCTTAGTCAAAGCTCTAGCAAGACAAAAATAAAGAAAAGCGAGGGCTTTGACTTATTGGAAAGGACGGACAAGGACCCTGTTGTCCGTCTTTTAAATGCGATTGTTACAGAAGCGATTCAGCAGGGAGCGTCGGATATTCATTTTGAGCCTCAGGAAGATGGGCTGGAGATCCGTTTCCGTATCGATGGAGTTTTACATAAAAAGCATCAGCCTTCTTCAGAAAATCAAAAGCAGATCATTACCCGGATAAAAGTAATGGCAAAAATGGATATTGCTGAACAGAGGCTCCCTCAGGACGGCCGCATCAAATTAAATATGGGAGAGAGGGCGATTGATTTTCGTGTAAGCACACTGCCTACCGTATATGGAGAGCGTGTGGTTCTGCGAATATTGGACCGTTCCAATTTGCTCTTGGGACTGGACCATATTGGAATGAAGCCTTCCATTTTAACTCCTTTTCGTCATTTGATCGGCGCATCAGAAGGGATTGTTCTTGTTACCGGCCCGACAGGCAGCGGAAAGACAACGACTTTATACAGTGCCTTAATGGAAATATTGACATCTGAAAAAAATATTATGACCATTGAAGATCCTGTTGAATATAAGCTGCCGAGAATTGCGCAAATGCACGTTAATCCTAAAATTGGCCTTACCTTTCATATGGGGCTGCGCCATATTCTGCGGCAGGATCCGGATGTTATTATGATAGGAGAGATTAGGGACAAGGAAACAGCGGAGATAGCCATTCAATCTGCTTTAACCGGTCATTTGGTTTTTAGTACCCTTCATACGAATAATGCTCCTTCTGCCATAACGAGGCTGGCGGAAATGGGAATAGAGCCCTATCTTTTATCTTCTTCTATTTTGGGGGTATTGGCACAGAGGCTGGTACGAAAGATCTGTCCTCACTGCAAAGAAAAAATTGAAATAACAGAAAAAGAAAAGCAGGCGTTAGGCATTTCTACAAAAACTCTATATAGGGGCAAAGGGTGCGATAGCTGTTTTGGTTCGGGGTATATGGGGAGATTGGGCATATATGAATTTATGCCGATCGATGCAGCGCTTAAAAGGGCAATTATAAAAAGTGTGGACGCGCAGTCTTTGGAGAAAGTGGCAATAAAAGAAGGGATGCAGCTGTTATCGCAAAACGCATGGGAAACGGTAGAAAAAGGTATCTCTACCCTTGCTGAAGTTGTTCGTGTAACCAATATGGATAAGGCGCAATGACAGTATTTATATATAAAGCTATCGATGAAAACGGGAAAAAGACAAAGGGGAAAATTCTTTCTTCTTCTGAAGAAGGGGTTAGGGCAAATTTAGAAAAGCAGGGCTATCTTTTACTGGATCTTAAGGAAAAAAAACAAAAAAAAGCAAAAGCGCGCATTTCAAAAAAAGATGTGTATTTTTTTACAAAAGAACTGGCCAAATTATTAAAGGCAGGACTGCCCTTATATGAAGCTTTAGAAGTGCTTAAAGACAAATATCAAAAGCATCGATGGTATCTGGTTGTTGTGGATATAGCCGATCAGGTACAGAGAGGATCTTCTTTTTCAAAAGCGATCGGCAGTTATCCTAATATTTTTGATTATTTATATCGCAGCATGATACAAAACGCGGAGCACTCCTCGACTTTAATCGAAACCCTAGAGGAGATAGAGCTTTTTTTGGCACATCATCTTAAATTAAAAAAACAGGTGATAGACGCTCTTTTATATCCCATGATATTGGTTAGTTTTGGTATTGCTATTTTGTCAGGGCTTATCTTTTTTGTGATTCCTTCTTTAATGGAATTATTTGAAGGGAGGTCTTTGCATCCATTAACGCAGTTTGTATTAAATATTAGCGCGGCGGTCCATAACCACAGCGTTATTATTCTTTTATCCATTATTTTTCTTGCAGCAGCAGGAATATATCTCTTTTATTCAAAAAGGGGCAAAACGGTTCTTTATTCTATTATGATCCAACTTACATTTATTGAAAAACTTCTTAAAAAAATTGATCTTGTTCGTTTTTGCCGCTCTTTTTCTAGTCTGTTAAAAGGAGGGGTAACGTTTGTAAAAGCCCTGCAGCTATCGCAAACGGTGGTTAGGCATCCTCTGATGAAAAAAGAGCTTTTTTTATGTTGCGAAGAAGTGGAAAAAGGAAATTTACTGAGTGAAAATTTACGGAAAAAGAAACATATTCCTCTGCTTGTTTCCCGGATGCTGGCAATAGCGGAAGAAGGGGGAGGAACAGAGAACATGCTTTCGCAGGTAGCGGAAATTTATGAAGATGAATTAGAAAGGCTGTTTGCTCAGATTTCTACAATGGCCCAGCCTATATTGCTATTAATTATCGGCGGGTTTGTAGGACTGATCGTATTATCTGTCCTGCTGCCGCTGACGGACGTAAGTTCATTTATTTCGGATTAATCTTTGGGGAGAATTGATATGAAAAAACAAAAAAGAGCGGTTACTTTGCTGGAAATGATGATCGTGGTAGTTCTGATCGGTATTATCGCCAGCGTGATCGGTGTCAACATGAAAAAAAGCTTAGATGAAGGTAAGGCTTTTAAAACAGAAAGGGCGAAAGAGCAGATACATGATGCGGTTTTATATCATATAGCAACAAGCGATCAGTATACATTAAAACAGATCATTGAAGATGAAGAGATCTTGCAGAAAGTGTTAGACGAATCTCCGCTAATCAAGGACAGCGCTTCTTTTTTAAAGGATGGCTGGGGAGACAGATTTCAAATTAAGCTAACACGTGACAAGCATGAGTTTGCAGTCGAATCGGTCAATTTAAACAAGTATAAAGAAAAGAAAAAGAAGAAAGAAAATAATGAGAGCCCTTCGGAATAAATCTTCTTTTACGCTTCTTGAGCTGATGATCGTTTTATCAATCTTGGTAATCATCAGCTTTTTTTTCGGGTCGGGCTTTATTGCGAAAATTGAGCAGATGCGTTTTCAGAAAAAAGTGCAAAAAGTACAGGATAAAATTCTTTTCTGCAAAAATATGGCGCAAATACGGGGAATTGATACGCAGCTTGTCTTTCGGTCATATAAGGGGGACGTTTTAATGAGAGCGGGCACCGATAGCGACCATGGTCTTTTCAATAAGGAGCCGCCATTAGATGAAAAAATAAAAGATGTTCAAATCTATTTTAATGATAAGAAGGGAAAAAAATTTAGCCTTCTTTTTTCTTCTACCGGAGTCATTTTCCCCGAAGAAGGAAAAGTTACGATCAAAGATCATTTATCACATTTAACGGTGATCGATTTACAGACAAATCAGGGATTATACAGGCTTCCGTCCTGTAAAAAACGCTAGGGTGTTGTTATACGTATGTTTGGCAATGCTAGAGAGCTCTTCATTTTTTAATTTAGCGATCATTTTTGCGGTTTCAATAAGATAAGAAGGCTCATTAGTTTTCCCCCTTTTGCTTTGCGGGGCCAAGAAAGGCGAATCGGTTTCGACCATGATTCGATCAAGGGGCATTTCTTGAACAATTTCCTGCAGGCCTTTGCTATTGGAGTAAGTGATAATACCGGAAAAAGAGAGCATCCATCCTTTTTGCAGAACCTGTTCGGCTTCTTTCCTGGTGCCTGTAAAGCAGTGCAAGACAGCAGGGACCTGATAATTTTTGGCTACGGCAAAAAGATCTTCAAAGGCCTCTCTGCAATGAATGATAATAGGCAGGCCTGTTTGTGTTGCTAATTGCAGGTATTTATCAAAATATTTAATTTGCAGATCTTTCGTTTTTTTATGGTAGTGGTAATCGAGTCCGGTTTCTCCGATAGCGAAGATAGTTTTTTCTTTTGCCTGTTTTTCAAAGTAGGCGAAATCTTTTTCTCCATCTTGCAGAATATCATGGGGAGAGGTTGATCCGCATGGAAGAACATGGGGATGTTTTTTAAAGAGTTTTTTACCGTGTTCTAGGAGAGCGGGATTAGTGCAGATATTAATGATATAGTCGATATGATTATCCGTTGCCCTCTGTATTTTTTCTTCGATTTGCCAATCCTGATGATTATCGAAAGAAAGGTGGGCATGGGCATCGATCCACTGCATAGGTTTCTTTTTTATTTTTCATCGATGATAGGGCTTATTCTATTTCTTGTGAAGACATTGAAAAAAAAGAAAATTGTTTTTTACGAGTATTGATAGTGAAAGTAAATAAATAAATATGTAAAACTTTTTAAAAAAGGGTTTATGAAATTATGTATGTATTAGCCTTTCCTGTTTTTCAAGCTTATGCGCAGTCGGATCTTTTTGGTAAAATGATCTTTTGGGGATTGTTTATACTTTCTGCTATATCCTGGTTTTTACTGATATATAAGGTATGGCTGACAAAGAAAACGCAGGCGCACTGCAATCAGTTTATGCTTTATCTCCAACAGAAAAAAGATAAACTTTTACATCTTCAAATGGAGAGGACGACTGTATTTTCTCAGCCTTATGTGCAGGTGTATAAGAAATTAAAAGATACGACGGTGGAGATATTGAACAAAAACAGGTTTTTCCATAAAAGCGAAGAGGAAAATAGCGAGGTCTATCTTTCTCAGGCAGATATCGAACTGATCGAATCGCACATGATAGCCGAATCGAATAATCAGTCAAAATTTTTAGAAAAGAATCTGTTTGTTCTTTCAACCGTTGCTACGTTGGCCCCTTTTTTGGGATTATTGGGAACGGTATGGGGGATCTTGATCACCTTTTCCGATCTGCAGACGCATGCTATCAGTACCTCTAATTCACAGATTTTATCGGGGCTGTCCATGGCATTGGCGACGACGGTACTGGGGCTGGTTGTAGCTATTCCTGCATTGATCGCCTATAATTATTTAAAAAGTGCCGTTAAAGATTTTGTCAAAGACCTCGATCATTTTTCTCATCAATTAATCACGACGATTGAAATACAATATAGAAAAGTGGAAGCGCAAAAATGAGAAGGCGATGGTTAAGAAGATCTTATGAGGAGCTCGATGAGTCGCTGATTAATTTAACACCGCTGATCGATGTGGTTTTTGTTGTGCTGATCGCATTTATTCTGGTAGCGCCCCTATTAGAAGTTGAGCAGGTTCAGCTTTCTCAGGCAGGGCCTTTAAGTGAAAAAGAGATTTCCCATAAGACAAAACTGACCATCTATGTGAAGGAAGATGACACCATTTGGATGAACCATAGAATGGTTGAGCCGAAGGAGCTTGAAGATGTATGTAAGCAGATGAAACGAAAATTTCCTCAGCACATACCGCAGATTTTTCATGATAAAAATGCTAAATTCGGCACGTATCAAACGGTTAAAAACTCACTGGAAAGATCGGGCTTTGAAAAAATGGATGTTATTTTTCAGTCGAAATAGGTATGGAAAAATTTTTATATAAAAAAAAAGTGCGAATTTTTTTCTATGTGTTATCGGGGCATGTGTTAGTGATTCTTTTTCTTTCTGTTCATCAATTTATCTATTTTTCAAAAATAAGCATCCCTGTGCCGATTGCGGTAAGGGAGTTTGTTGTTCAGGAAGAAAAGCCTAAGCCTGCTGAAAAAAAAATATATGTAAAAAAAAGCAGGCCCAAAGTTGTCGTTGCACAAAAACAGCCAAGGCCTAAAAGAAGCACCCATCATGATCATCTGCTTTCAAAAATAGAAAAGCAGCTGGATGCTACCGCTGTAAAGAAAAACTATAAAGAGACGCTCTCTGTTCCGAAAAAAATAGAACGGCTATCGATTGATACGAAAATAGAAGTATCTCATCATGAGGGAAATAAACAGTATCAAAGTCGGCTGATAGAAGAAATGCAGAATCATCTTCATCTTCCTGAATACGGAGAGGTCTGTATGGAGCTGATGATTGATAGAAGGGGACAGATTACAAACATAAAAGTTCTTGAAACAAAAAGTAAAAAAAATGAAATGTATTTAAAACATGCGCTTGAAGAGATGACTTTTCCGTGGATACGAGAATTTTTCTCTGAAAAAAATAGTATGCAATTTACAATAACGTTTCGAAACCAAAATTAACTTGTATTGAAAAATGCGAAAATTACTCACGATTATTTTTTTCTGTTCTTCTTATTTGTTTGCAAACGAAACACTTGAAGTACAATTAAGCACGCAGAATCCGCTGATTCCCGTTTATATTTCCCAGTTTGATGCTAGTCAATCCATCAAGAACAAAGAACATTTGCATATGCTTAGCGAGGTTTTTACCTTTGATCTTTCCCATTGCGGATATTTTTTTGTTGTTCCTGTTAACAAAGAGAAGGAAGACTTTCTTCAAACGGCATCTTTTGATTATGAGTATTGGAAAAAGCAGAAGATCTTTTTTGTTGTCTCTCTGCATATGCAAAAAGATTTTTTACTGTTGCACGTTTATTCGATAGAAAAGAAAAAGGCTAAAGAATATCGGCTGCCGCTGGAATATGATAGTGTTAAAGACCGCAAATCTGTTCATGCGATTTGTGATTGCATCCTTTCTGATTTTTTACAAAAAAGAGGGATAGCTTCTTCTTCTATTTTATATAGCATCCGAACAAAAAATCCTGATGCCGATTCGAAAAAGAAATGGCTTTCTGAAATCTGGATGACCGATTATGACGGTTTTAATCCCCGTCAATTGACCTATGAAAATGATTATTGTGTTCACCCCCTTTTTGTTCCATGCAAGGGAAAGCCTACCCATTATATATACGTTACCTATAAGAAGGGTCAGCCTAAAATATATGGAGCGCCTCTTTATCAAAAAGCAGAAGCTTCGGCTATTATTTCCCTGCGCGGAAACCAACTGCTTCCTAGCCTCTCACTGGATGCCATGCAGCTGGCTTTTATCAGCGATGCCGCAGGAAGGCCTGATCTTTTTTTACAGCGGTTTGATCGAAATGGGCTGGCTATTGACAAGCCCTTGCAGCTTTTTTCTGCTCCTCGTGCTACGCAGGCATCGCCTTCATTTGCGCCGGACGGAAAAAAATTGGCGTTTGTTTCGGATAAGGACGGGGGCTGCCGTATTTATGTGATACGTCTGCCCGATGAAAATTTTATACATAAAAGGCCGCTTGCGCATTTAATTACAAAAAAAAATCGGGAAAATGTAACGCCTGCATGGTCTCCTGATGGCACAAAATTGGCATATAGTGCTAAAAGAGATGGTATAAGGCAAATTTGGGTATATGATTTTGAGACGGATGAAGAGTGGATGTTAACAAAAGGTTCTAAACATAAAGAAAATCCTGCTTGGGCCCCTGATAGTATTCATCTTGTATATAACACGGAAGACAAAACCGATGGCGAATTATTTTTGATTGATATCTATCAGAAAATTCCTGAGCAGATAAGCAAAGGCTGGGGACAAAAACGTTTTCCCTCTTGGGAGCCGAGTCCTTTGCAGGAGAGAAAATTATAAATGAGGTTTCTATGAGAAAGTATTTATTACCGGTTGCGATGGTTTTGCTGTTTTTTACAAGCTGTCAAAAATCAAACAATCAAACATGGGATAATGTCAAAACAGCAGGGCGTTATTTAAATCGAAGCATCGATGCGCTTATGGGAAAAGACTATGATTCGCGCATGGTTGGAAGTTTAGATGAATTCCAGGGTCCGGAAGGCGGAGAATTTATCGCTCTTCGGGATGATGATTTAAAAACACAGTTTAGGACGACTGATTTGGCAGTTGCTCAAGCACAGTTTGCACCGGGCGAACATGGTGTTCCGGCAATGTATCAGTTCCGTGATCCTTCCAGTCAGCAGCAGGGGCTTTTTAAAATGATCCATTTTGATACGGATGACCATGTTGTCCGCAGCCATGATGATTTAACAGGCATTGCACAGATTGCCAGCTATATGAAAAAACATCCGAATACATTCCTGTGTGTGGAAGGCCATTGCGATGAGCGGGCATCG